>NZ_VTZO01000033.1:0-49022 GCF_008369545.1 Pseudocitrobacter sp. 73
TTGGCGAAGAGACATCGAGAAGTAAGCTTGATAACAGATTAAATTAACCGGCGTAAGCGGGTTAATACAACAGAATTTGCCTGGCGGCACTAGCGCGGTGGTCCCACCTGACCCCATGCCGAACTCAGAAGTGAAACGCCGTAGCGCCGATGGTAGTGTGGGGTCTCCCCATGCGAGAGTAGGGAACTGCCAGGCATCAAATTAAGAAGTACGACTGATAAAAATCAGTCATAGTGACAAAGAAATTCGGTGGAGCGGTAGTTCAGTCGGTTAGAATACCTGCCTGTCACGCAGGGGGTCGCGGGTTCGAGTCCCGTCCGTTCCGCCACTTATTAAGAAGCCCTGAGTTAACGCTCAGGGCTTTTTTTCGTCTCCTGATTGATTATTGCGTTCTGAGCAAAAATCCTCTGCATCATCCACTCTTTTTCTCCTCCATCCGTATCGCCATAATCCTCTTTACTATCAAAACAAAGGATTTAAGAGGAACACTATGTCTATACCTGCATTTGGTCTTGGTACTTTCCGTCTGAAAGATGACGTGGTCATTGCTTCGGTAAAAACCGCGTTGGAATTGGGTTATCGCGCCGTTGATACCGCACAAATCTACGATAACGAAGCCGCTGTGGGTCAGGCGATTGCTGAAAGCAACGTACCGCGTGAAGAGATCTTTATCACCACCAAGATCTGGACTGAAAATCTGAGCAAAGAGAAGCTGATCCCAAGCCTCAAAGAGAGCCTGAAAAAGCTGCGCTCGGATTATGTCGATTTAACACTGGTTCACTGGCCATCTCCGAACGATGCGGTATCCGTCGAAGAGTTCATGCATGCGCTGCTGGAAGCTAAAAAACAGGGGCTGACGCGTGAAATCGGTATCTCGAATTTCACTATTCCATTGATGGAGCAGGCAATAAGCGCGGTGGGTGCTGAGAATATCGCGACCAATCAGATTGAGCTTTCCCCGTACCTGCAAAACCGAAAAGTGGTGGACTGGGCGAGTGAGCACGGCATTCACATCACCTCTTACATGACGCTGGCTTATGGCAAAGCGCTGAAAGATGAAACCATTGTGCGTATTGCCACCAAACATAATGCTACGCCAGCACAGGTGATTCTGGCATGGGCGATGGGTGAGGGTTACTCGGTTATCCCTTCTTCTACTAAACGTGAAAACCTGGCAAGTAACCTGCTGGCGTTGAAACTGCAACTGGATGCCGAAGACAAAAAAGCGATCGCCGCCCTGGATTGCAACGATCGCCTGGTGAGTCCGGAAGGCCTGGCACCTGACTGGGATTAACTCTCCTGTGTGCGGGTAGCAAAACTGCCCGCATGTTCACTCAGGAAATCAATGAATGCCCGGATACGCGGACTCACCGCTTTATCACTGTAATACACTGCGCTAAACGGCATTTCGACCGGCACCCGTTGTTCGGCGAGTAGCTCCACGAATTCTCCCCGCTCCAGTTCCTTTGTAATCATATAATCCGACAGACACGCAATTCCATTCCCGTTCAGGCAGAGTTGTTTAATGGTTTCTCCGCTATTGGACGACAGTCCGCTGGTAATTTCATGCAACTGGCCATCGCAACAGGAGACTGGCCAGGTATTGAGCGTTACCGGCTCGGTAAAGCCTAAACAAAGATGATCCTTAAGGTCGGCGACGGTTTCAGGTTTACCGTAACGCGCAATGTAGTCCGGTGAGGCGACTATCTTACGATAGCTAGTAAATAGCGGCCTGGCGCGCAGGCTGGAATCGCTTAACGCCCCCGCGCGAATGGCCACATCGACCTTTCTCTCAATCAGATTGATAAATGTCTCCGAGGAGACCAGCGAAAGTGTGATTTCCGGATAGCGTTCGCGAAAGGGCTTAATCAGCGGCGTCAGAAAATTGAGCGTCACGGGCGTCGCGGCATCCACACGCAGCACTCCGCGCGGTACGCGGCGCGTCTCCATGACTTCATCCTCAGCCGCGGCCATCTCCTGAAGAATTACCTGTACACGGCGGAAATAGCGTTCGCCTTCTTCTGTCAGGCTAAGCTGGCGCGTCGTCCGGTTGAGCAGGCTGACACCCAGCTTAGATTCGAGTTTTTTTACGGCACGGCTGACAGCTGAGTTAGCCTGGCCAAGCTGCTCCGCCGCACGGCTGAAGCTACCGCTTTCGACGACGGCAACGAAAATGGCGATTTCTTCTGAGGTTGCTTTCATTGTTGCACCTGATGCAAAATTCAATTGATATTTTGATGGTTTTTGTTATTAAAACATCCCGGCATACTTCGTGTCATCTTAATACTGAATGATGTGGAGTAAATTATGCCTCTGGCGTTACTTGCGTTGACTATCAGTGCCTTTGCGATAGGCACAACGGAATTTGTGATTGTTGGACTGGTGCCAACCATTGCTGACCAGCTATCTATCTCTCTGCCGTCCGCCGGCCTGCTGGTTTCTATCTATGCATTAGGTGTCGCCATTGGCGCACCGGTTCTGACTGCACTCACCGGTAAACTGCCGCGCAAACAGTTGTTGCTGGGGCTGATGGTGCTGTTTACGTTGGGTAACCTGCTGGCCTGGCAGGCTCCGGGCTATGCCACGTTAGTGTTGGCTCGCCTGATGACGGGCCTGGCGCATGGCGTATTCTTCTCAATTGGCTCCACAATCGCCACCAGCCTGGTGCCGAAAGAGAAAGCTGCTTCCGCGATTGCTATTATGTTTGGCGGGCTGACCGTCGCGCTGGTGACCGGTGTACCGTTAGGCACGTTTATCGGTCAGCACTTCGGCTGGCGTGAAACGTTCCTCGCGGTCTCCATGCTGGGCGTGATTGCCTTAATCGCCAGTGCGATTCTGGTGCCGAATAACATTCCCAGCCGTGCGCCAGCCAGCCTGCGCGAACAGGTTAAGGTGCTGACACATCCGCGTTTACTGATGATTTATGCGGTAACCGCGCTTGGCTACGGTGGCGTATTTACGGCGTTCACTTTCCTTGCGCCGATGATGCAAAACCTGGCCGGTTTTACTCCAGGTGCGGTGAGTTGGATCTTGCTGGGATACGGGGTTTCTGTGGCAATCGGCAATATCTGGGGCGGTAAACTGGCGGACAAACATGGTGCGGTGCCGGCGCTGAAATTCATTTTTGCTGCACTGATGGTTTTGCTGCTGGTGTTCCAGTTCACCGCCTCGATGCAGTATGCCGCGCTGGCGACGGTGCTGGTGATGGGGATATTTGCTTTCGGTAACGTTCCGGGTCTGCAGGTCTATGTGGTACAGAAAGCGGAGGAGTATACGCCTTCAGCGGTTGATGTGGCTTCCGGGCTTAACATCGCCGCCTTTAACATTGGCATCGCATTGGGTTCTATTATCGGCGGCCAAACGGTAGAGCATTATGGCCTGGCGCAAACCCCGTGGATTGGCGCTGTGATTGTTCTGGTTGCTCTGTTGCTGATTGGCCTGAGCGGTCGCCTGGATAAGACGCCTCGCGTAGTATTAGGCTAATACAAAACGAGTAAGCACTTGCTTACAGAAGTTCACACAGCTTTATCGCGATTGGCGTTGAAACTGTAAGCAAAAATCCCTATAACTGAAGAACCACCCTGGAAACAGGTTGGTTCTTTGTTTATTGAGGTCAAAAAAAGAAAGTGCGAAAAAATACCTATGCTATGCGTTACATCGCCGGTCAACCTGCGGAGCGAATTTTGCCTCCGCCTGGGATGTATGCAGGTATGGGGCAGGCACTGCCCGCGGGCACCCCGTTAAGTACTGAAGAAAATATTCGCGTTCTGGTGTGGAATATCTTTAAGCAGCAGCGAGCTGAATGGTTGTCGGTGCTGAAAAATTTTGGCAAAGATGCCCACCTGATGCTGCTTCAGGAAGCGCAAACCACGCCTGAGCTGGTAAAGTTTGCCACCACCAACTATTTAGCCGCGGATCAGGTTCCTGCATTCGTCCTGCCACAGCATCCCTCTGGTGTGATGACGCTCTCTTCTGCGCAACCGGTCTATTGCTGCCCGCTGCGCGAGCGCGAACCTATTTTGCGCCTGGCAAAATCTGCGTTAGTGACTGTTTACCCACTTCCTGATTCACGTCTGCTGATGGTGGTCAATATCCATGCGGTGAATTTCAGCCTCGGCGTCGATGTCTACAGTAAACAACTGCTGCCCATTGGCGATCAGATTGCGCACCACAGTGGCCCGGTGATTATGGCCGGTGATTTTAATGCCTGGAGCCGCCCGCGCATGAATGCGCTCTATCGCTTTGCTCGCGAAATGTCGCTGCGCGAGGTGCGTTTTTCCGATGATCAGCGTCGACGCGCGTTTGGTCGCCCGCTCGATTTTGTCTTCTATCGTGGTTTAAACGTGCACGACGCATCGGTTCTGGTGACGCGTGCTTCCGATCATAACCCGCTACTCGTCGAATTCAGTCCCGGCATACCTGTCAAATAGAGGTGCGTCAGGTCTGCCATGGGCAGACCTGATCCTTCAGCGCTGCCCGTAATTTCAAACACAACCAAGGACAGCACAATGACAACACATTCCCACCATGACAACGTTGAAAAGCAGTTTGGCTCTCAGGCGAAGGCCTATTTAACCAGTGCGGTACATGCCTCTGGCCGGGATCTGCAACGCCTGAAAACCCGTCTGGCGGATTTCCCCGAAGCTCACTTGCTGGATTTAGGCTGCGGTGCCGGGCACGCCAGTTTTGTCGCAGCGGGTGAAGTCGCGCAGGTCACGGCTTATGATTTATCCAGCCAAATGCTGGCGGTGGTCGCTCAGGCGGCAACGGAGAAGGGGCTGGATAACGTCTCTACCCGTCAGGGCTATGCCGAATCGCTGCCTTTTGAAGCGGCGAGTTTTGATGTGGTGATGAGCCGCTATTCGGCGCACCACTGGCACGACGTGGGTCAGGCCCTGCGGGAAGTGAAGCGAGTGCTGAAGCCGGGCGGTACGCTGATTATTATGGATGTGATGTCACCGGGTCATCCGGTACGCGATATCTGGCTGCAAACGGTTGAAGCGTTGCGCGACACCTCGCACGTTCGTAACTACTCCAGCGGCGAGTGGCTGGCGCTGGCGGCAGAAGCCGGGCTGGCGGTGGATAACCTGATTACCGACAGATTGCCGCTGAATTTCGCTGCGTGGGTTGAGCGTATGCGCACGCCTGCAACGCTGTGCGAGGCGATACGGGTCTATCAGGAGAGTGCGTCTGCGGAGGTGAAAACGTGGTTTGCATTACAGGAGGATGGCTCCTTTACCAGCGATACCATCATGTTTGAAGCGCATAAAGCACGCTAGAAACAAAAAAGGCACCGGAAACGGTGCCTTTTTGCTTAGTTGCCGATCAGGAATCCGGACGGTCGTTGTTTTTCACAAACAACGTTAGCTGATCGCCAGGTTTCAGGTTGTCAGTATCATCGTTCCAGCGCATCACATCTTTGATGTTCACGCCGTGACGTTTAGCAATACTGGACAGCGAGTCGCCTTTACGCACGCGATAGGTAATGCTATCGCTGTTTTTAGCAAGCTGCGCTGCGCTGTTACCTGCGCCAACCGTTAAGCTCTGACCAATCTTCAGATTATTGCCGCGCAGGTTATTCCACTGCTTCAGGTCGCTCGCAGACACGCCGAGACGTGATGCGATACCTGACAGGGTGTCACCTGAGCGCACTTTATAGCTGCGGCTCTGCAATGGCGTATTGTCAGCAACCAGCGTTGGCTGGACTGCGGCAATATCACCTGATGCCAGCGATTCACGCAGCTGGTCAGCATGCTTCTGTGGCACCATCACATACTTCGGGCCACTTGCGCCCAGCGTGGAGCCTTTTACGCCCGCGTTGAACGTCTTCAGCTTGTTGACTGAAATACCCGCCATATCGGCCAGTTGTTTCATTTCAACAGGGCTATCGAGACGTACTCGCGCCAGTGCACGGCTTTCATCTGGTGTTGGCAGTCGCACACCGTAACGTTTACTGTTTTTGAGAATATCGCTCAAAGCCAGCATTTTCGGTACGTAAAGCTTGGTTTCCTGAGGCAGCGGCAGCGACCAGAAATCGGTGGGTTTACCACGCGCTTTGTTCGCTTTCATTGCCTTCATTACACGGCCTTCACCGCTGTTGTACGCCGCCACGGTTAATAACCAGTCGCCGTCAAACATCTTGTTAAGACGCTGCATCATATCCAGCGCTGCTGTTGTGGAGGCAACAACATCGCGACGTGCGTCATAACTGCGGGTCTGTTTCAGACCGTAATTGCGCCCTGTGCTCGGAATGATCTGCCAAATGCCTGCAGCATTGGCGCCAGACGTTGCGTGCGGGTCAAAAGCGCTCTCCACTATGGGTAGTAATACCAGTTCCATAGGCATGTTACGTTTCTTAACTTGCCCGGCTATCCAGTACATATACGGCTCTGCCCGTAAAGTTACATCGTGGAGATAGCTCTTATTGCTTAAATACTTCTGTTTCTGTTCGCGAATCCGGGTATTTTCCGGAATTCCCATCTTTAGCTCGTCGCCAATGGAAGCCCACAAGTCCTGATCCTGCGCGTAGAATGTCCCATCGTCCATCCACCGCGCCTGACTTGCAAACTTACCCGCTTCTCCTTGACTAGCCGCAGAAAGGCTCTGTGCGTGCTGTTGGATATTGCCATCGTGCTTTGACGCCTGGCACCCCACGAGCAGGACAGAGGCGAGTAATATCGCTTTTGCCTTCATGTGTGTGTCAATAGTTGCTTAAAAGACGACCGATCATAACGGCGAACTTTTCAAAACGCAACCGTGAAGTATCAGAAGTTGTCTTTCTTTGCCCTTAACCATGCAAAACGCTCAGAAGGTTGTAGCAATTTTGTTTCTTTTAAAATTTCATTAATAAAATCAACATCATCAGTTCTCAAAAAAATATTATTTCGGCGTTCATTTTTCAGAGTAACGGGGAGTGTCTTTTGATTTTTAGCACGTAACTCCTTAACTTCTCGATAGTATTCATTTATGAACAAATCATGCGGTAGGATACTCACGGCAAACTTCATATTTGATAATGTGTACTCATGTGCACAACAAATTAACGTGTCGTCAGGGAGTGCACTTATTTTTTTAAGTGATTGATACATCTGGCTTGCTGTACCTTCAAAAAGCCGTCCGCAGCCGCCAGAGAACATAGTGTCGCCACAAAACAGATAAGGCATGTTAAAGAAACAGATATGTCCTAAAGTGTGACCTGGCGTGGCGATAATACAAAATTCATGTCCGAGAACGGACACATTGTCACCCTCTGCGACCACTTTAGTGGTTCCCTTATTTTGCGTTTCGGCAGGGCCATAGACCTCAATATGTGGAAAATGCTGACGCAATTCGGCCACGCCGCCCACATGGTCGGCATGGTGATGAGTCAGGAAAATCGCTTCCGGCTGCCAGTTGTTTTCTTTTATTGCACGCAGAACCGGTGCGGCCTCGCCGGGATCGACAATCAGGCAGCGGCCTGCGTCGTCGCTCAGAACCCAGATGTAGTTGTCCTGAAATGCGGGAATACTGTTAAGATTCATAAAATACCTCTTAAAACGAACGGAAGGTTGTGATGAAACCGGCAAGGATACCTCAAACAGTCGCAGCGCCCGGTCATTGGGCTGAAATGCCCTGGGGTGAGTATTATCGCGAGGCGCTGGAGCGTCAACTGAAACCCTGGCTTACGAAACTCTATGGTTTTCATTTGCTTAAAATTGGGAACCTGAGCGCAGAAATTAATACGGAAGCCTGCGCTATCTCGCATCAGGTTAACGTCTCGCTGGAGGGTAAACCGATTCAGGTAAAAGCCGACCCACTGCAATTACCCTTTGCCGAGAAGTCGGTCGATGCCTGCCTGCTGGCACATACGCTTCCCTGGTGTTCTGATCCTCACCGCATGCTGCGGGAAGCAGACCGCGTGCTGATTGACGACGGCTGGCTGATCATCACCAGCTTCAACCCCATCAGCCTGGTCGGATTACGCAAGCTTGTCCCGGTGTTGCGCAATAAAATCCCGTACAACAGCCGCATGTTTACCCTCACGCGTCAACTGGATTGGCTGGCATTGCTTAATTTTGAAGTACTGCATCAGGGAAGGGTACAGGTTTTGCCCTGGACGAAGCAGGGCGGAAAACTGTTAAGTACGCATCTGCCGGCATTAGGTTGCGTGCAATATATTGTGGCGCGTAAACGAACGATTCCCTTGACGCTAAACCCGATGAAGCAGAATAAAGCGAAAGGCCGCATTCCACAGGCTGTGGGTGCGACCCGGCAATATAAAAAGCCAAACGCTTAAACCTCTGGCTGATATCCGATATCTTCCTGAGTCGGTGATGATGCCGCCGCGCGCGCCAGCTCATCACAACGTTCGTTCTCCGGATGCCCGGCATGACCTTTTACCCACATCCAGCGAATTTCGTGCTGACCCAGCGCCGCATCAAGACGTTTCCACAGATCGACATTCTTAACAGGTTTTTTATCTGCGGTTTTCCAGCCGCGCTTCTTCCAGTTGTGGATCCACTGAGTGATCCCCTGACGTACGTACTGGCTGTCGGTGCTTAATACCACTTCACAGTGTTCTTTCAGCGCCTCGAGTGCGACAATTGCTGCCATCAGTTCCATGCGGTTGTTGGTTGTCAGATAATAGCCTTCGCTGAAGGTTTTCTCCTTCTGACGATAGCGTAAAATGGCGCCATAGCCGCCAGGCCCTGGATTACCGAGGCACGAACCATCGGTGAAAATTTCTACCTGTTTAAGCATCTCTGGTAGACTTCCTGTATTGAAATCGACACGTAAACGACAAGTCTGACATAAATGACCGATATGAGCACTGCAATTACACGACAGATCGTCCTCGATACGGAAACCACCGGTATGAACCAGATCGGGGCGCACTACGAAGGGCACAAGATCATCGAGATCGGTGCCGTCGAGGTGATTAACCGTCGTCTGACCGGAAACAATTTCCACTTTTATCTCAAACCCGATCGGCTGGTGGACCCGGAAGCGTTCGGCGTTCACGGGATTGCCGATGAGTTCCTGCTGGATAAGCCGACCTTTGGCGAGATTGCCGACGAGTTTATGGATTACATCCGCGGGGCTGAACTGGTCATCCATAACGCATCGTTCGATATCGGCTTTATGGACTACGAGTTTGGCAAGCTGAATCGCGGCATTCCGAAGACCAATACGTTCTGTAAGGTGACCGATAGTCTGGCGCTGGCGAGGAAAATGTTCCCCGGCAAGCGTAACAGCCTCGATGCCTTATGTTCACGTTACGAAATCGATAACAGCAAGCGTACTCTGCATGGAGCATTACTCGATGCCCAAATCCTGGCAGATGTTTATCTGCTGATGACCGGCGGCCAGACATCAATGGCTTTTTCGATGGAAGGCGAGGGGCAGCAGCAGGCAGGCGATGTCGGGATTCAGCGCGTTACCCGTGCTGGAAGCAAACTGCGTGTTGTTTTTGCCTCTGACGAAGAGCTGGTGGCGCACGAGTCCCGTCTCGATCTGGTGCAAAAGAAGGGCGGAAGCTGCCTCTGGCGGGCGTAAAACGCCTGTTTTTGCTGTGAAAATAGTCATGTGGGCGATTTTTGCAGCAAACGATTTAAAACGTCATAAAAAGCGTTGACGATTCCGAGGCTAACCCGTAATATTCGCCTCGTTCCCAAGGGAACACAGCGGAGCGGTAGTTCAGTCGGTTAGAATACCTGCCTGTCACGCAGGGGGTCGCGGGTTCGAGTCCCGTCCGTTCCGCCACTATTCAAAAGGCCTGAATCAGCAATGATTCAGGCCTTTGTCATTTCTGGAATAAAGGATAGTTTTCCTCACCCCAACCTAAACTCATCCGCATCCCGCCATGCCGGAAACTTCTCTCTGTATTCCTCTAATGCCGTCATCGACAACTCGGCATCAATACGCGTTGCCTGATGCGCATCGGCGGTGGCGATAATCTCGCCCTGTGGGTTAATCACCCGGCTGTCGCCACGGTAGTGGTGCCCGTTGCCATCGGTGCCGACACGGTTACAGCCTGCTACATATGCCTGATTCTCAATCGCGCGGGCGACCAGCAGCGCCTGCCAGTGCAGGGAACGTGGCGCGGGCCAGTTGGCGACGTACAGAGCGAGGTCGTAATCGTCGCGATTGCGCGACCACACCGGGAAGCGCAGGTCGTAACACACCAGCGGCAGAATGCGCCAGCCGCGCCATTCAAACACCACGCGCTCGTTGCCCGCTTCATAGTGATGATGCTCATCTGCCATGCGAAACAGATGGCGCTTATCGTAAAAGTGCACATCACCTTGCGGTTCGACCAGTAAAAAGCGGTTCACCGGGCCGCGATCGGTTTGTAGCGCCGCGCTGCCTGCAATCAGGGCGTTGGTACATTCTGCCTGCTTCTGCATCCACGAAATCACTTCCTCCTGAGAAGGTGATTGTTTCGCGGCTTCCATCGCAAAACCGGTGGTAAACATCTCCGGCAGGACAATGACATCGCGCCCGCTGATCTCTTCCAGTTGACGATCGAAATGGCGCAGGTTGGCAGGGCCATCCATCCACACCAGCGGTTGCTGCAAAAGTGTAATTTTCAAACCAGGCACGGCGGTCAACTCCTTTATTGCAGGGGGCTTTTATAACTTTAACACCTTATCAGGCTGTTGCCGTTCTGCGGAATATTTCGATAAAAAAAGCGGTTATTGGAAATATCTGATTTGCATTTGGCTAGCTTGCCGCTCACTCTTAAGGGGATGAACAACAAGGGCAGGATAAGCCCGGGAGGAATGATGTATAAGGCAATAACCGCTGTCGCTGCGCTGGTCTTTGCAACCAGCGCTATGGCGCAGGAAGACTTGACGATCAGCAGCCTGGCAAAAGGTGAATCGACCAAAGCGGCGTTCAACCAGATGGTGAAAGGGCATAAGCTGCCGGCATGGGTGGTGAAAGGGGGGACGTATACCCCTGCGCAAACCGTTACGCTGGGTGATGAATCTTATCAGGTGATGAGCGCATGTAAGCCGCATGATTGCGGGACCGAACGTGTGGCGGTGCTGTGGTCTGAAAAGTCTAAGCAGATGACCGGCCTGTTCTCGACCGTTGATGAAAAAACGTCGCAGGAAAAATTAACCTGGTTGAATGTGAATGATGCGCTGTCTATTGACGGCAAAACGGTGCTGTTTGCGGCGTTGACTGGCAGCCTGGAAAATCACCCGGATGGGTTTAATTTTAAATAATCGGTTAGTTTGAGCCTGGAAAACATTGCCCGGTGGCGCTGCGCTTACAGGGCCTAAGGTTCAACAGATAACAAAACGGGGCTTTCGCCCCGTTTTTACATCACGCTGCTTCAATCTTGCGGACTTTCTCCGGCAACTTTACCGGTTTGGTCGCCAGCGCGTCAGCGTCGAAATCATCCACGTTAATACTGCGCAGACGGCTCTCTTCAGCCTTAATCAGAATATTGGCTTCTTCCTGATCGATAAGCCCTTTCGCCAGTGCGTTACGCGCCAGTTCATCCAGACGGGTAAACGGCAGGTTTTTGCCAATCTCTTTGCAGATCCGCTGGTGGATAGGATCTGCCGCCATCACATCAATTAACGCTTCTTCCAGCAAACCGACCGGGTTATGTTCGCTCGGCGTCAGATACTGACCACGGCCAATACGGGAGCGCGTGGCACATGGCGTTTGCAGGATCTTCGCCACCTGATGGTCCAGCTTATCCGACGGCGCATGATAATGGCGACCGGTCGGGAAAATAACCACGCTCAGCGCACCGGCCACAAAGCGGTTCGGGAAGTTTTTCAGCAAATCATCTATCGCCTGCTCTGCCTGATACAGCGCATCCTGCACGCCCCAGTGAACCAGCGGTAAATCGGCTTCGTTACGCCCTTCATCGTCATAGCGTTTCAGTACCGCAGAGGCGAGATAGAGCTGACTCAGCACATCACCCAGACGTGCGGAGATACGTTCGCGGCGTTTCAGGCTGCCGCCAAGTACCGCCATTGACACGTCAGAGAGCAGCGCGAGGTTGGCGCTCAAACGGTTCAGATGCTGATAGTAGCGACGCGTCTGGTCATGCGTCGGCGTGGCGCTGGTTAAGCCGCGCGTCAGGCCAAGCCAGAAGCTACGCACTTTATTACTGCCCACATGGCCGATGTGTTTAAACAGCAGGTTATCAAACGCTTTCACGTCTTTGTTCTGCGCGGCGGCCATTTCGTCCAGCACATACGGATGGCAGCGAATCGCGCCCTGACCGAAGATCATCATGCTACGTGTCAGGATGTTCGCGCCTTCAACGGTGATAGCAATCGGCGCGCCCTGGTAAGCACGGGCGAGGAAGTTGCCTTCGCCGAGCATAATACCTTTACCACCCGCGATATCCATTGCATCAATAATTGACTGCTGACCACGGTGGGTACAGTGATATTTCACAATCGCTGACAGCACCGCCGGTTTTTCGCCGAGCATAATGCCGTAGGTAATTAACGATGCAGCCGCATCCATTACGTAGGCGTTGCCGCCAATGCGCGCCAGCGGCTCTTCGATCCCTTCCATTTTACCAATGGAGACTTTGAACTGACGGCGGATATGCGCATACGCCCCGGTCGCCAGCGCCACCGATTTCACGCCGCCCGTCGAGTTTGACGGCAGGGTGATCCCACGGCCAACCGACAGACACTCAACCAGCATACGCCAGCCCTGTCCGGCCATTTTCGGGCCGCCAATGATGTAGTCGATAGGGACGAAGATATCCTGACCACGGGTCGGGCCGTTCTGGAACGGTACGTTCAGCGGGAAGTGGCGACGGCCAATTTCCACGCCCGGCGTGCTGGTCGGAATCAACGCACAGGTGATGCCCAGATTCTCTTCGCCGCCCAGCAGTTTATCAGGGTCGGTGAGTTTAAATGCCAGCCCCAGCACGGTGGCGATAGGTGCCAGCGTAATGTAGCGTTTGTTCCAGGTCAGGCGCATCCCCAACACCTGCTCGCCCTGCCATTCGCCCATGCAGACGACGCCGGTATCCGGAATGGCGCCCGCATCGGAACCCGCTTCCGGGCTGGTCAGTGCAAAGCAAGGGATCTCTTGCCCACGCGCCAGGCGCGGCAGATAGTGGTTTTTCTGCTCTTCAGTACCATAATGCTGTAACAGCTCCCCCGGCCCTAATGAGTTCGGTACGCCAACGGTGATCGCCAGAATCCCCGACACGCCGGAAAGTTTTTGCAGCACACGCGCCTGAGCATAAGCGGAGAACTCCAGCCCACCGTACTCTTTCTTGATGATCATCGCGAAGAAGCGATGCTCTTTCAGATACGCCCACAGTTCCGGTGGCAGATCCGCCATTTCATGGGTAATTTCGAAGTCGTTTGCCATACGGCAGGCTTCTTCTACCGGGCCGTCGATAAACGCTTGTTCTTCCGCTGTCAGGCGTGGCTGCGGATAGTTATGCAGCTTTTTCCAGTCCGGGTTACCGCGGAACAGGTCGCCTTCCCACCAGGTGGTACCGGCATCAATCGCTTCTTTCTCCGTGCGCGACATCGGCGGCATCACCTTACAGAAGGTGCGGAACACCGGCGCAGAGATCATCGCGCGGCGCATGGAAGGTACGTTGAACGGCACCAGAATAATTGCCAGCGGCACCAGCAGCCAGATATTCCACAGCCCTGCGGCGCCGAGTGCAGCGGTCCAGGCCAGTAATATCAGGCTGCTCAGCGTTAAGCTGACGCGGTGATAGAAGAGCACACCGAGTAAAGCAATGGTTGCAACAATACTCAAAATCATCATAGAGAAATGCTCCCTGTCTTGTAGGAGGTCTGACCACTTGTGATAGTATTGTTCTAGTTGATGTCATTTCTTTTAGCAATGTGATTACAAAATAATTACAACTCAGCTCACATTGTTGCCGCTTTCATAGGCACCAAAAATCAAAAGCCATCGGGAAGTGGTGGGCTTTAGCTTCTCGCTGCTGATGCTATCCGGTACACTGTGAAAAAGTTATTTCACCCATACTGAAGGATTATCCTCATGTACCAGGATCTTATTCGTAACGAACTGAACGAAGCGGCAGAAACGCTGGCTAACTTCCTGAAAGATGAAGCCAATATCCACGCGATTCAGCGTGCAGCGGTGCTGCTGGCCGACAGCTTCAAAGCGGGTGGTAAAGTGTTATCTTGCGGTAACGGTGGTTCCCACTGTGACGCGATGCACTTTGCTGAAGAGCTAACGGGCCGCTATCGCGAGAACCGTCCGGGCTATCCGGCGATTGCGATTTCCGATGTCAGCCACCTCTCATGCGTGAGCAATGATTTCGGTTATGAATATGTCTTCTCTCGTTACGTCGAATCCGTTGGCCGCGCAGGTGACGTCCTGCTGGGGATCTCCACGTCAGGCAACTCCGGTAACGTGATCAAAGCGATTGAAGCAGCGCGTGCGCAGGGGATGAAAGTGATCACCCTGACCGGTAAAGACGGCGGCAAAATGGCGGGCTCTGCGGATATCGAAATTCGCGTGCCGCACTTTGGCTATGCCGATCGCGTTCAGGAAATTCACATTAAAGTGATCCATATCCTGATTATGCTGATCGAAAAAGAGATGGTTAAAGCGTAAGAACGACGGGGCTTCGGCCCCGATTAGCGGTGGGGGTGTAGAATGTGTGAACTGCTCGGGATGAGCGCAAATGTGCCAACCGATATCTGCTTCAGTTTTACCGGGCTGGTTCAGCGCGGTGGCGGCACCGGCCCGCATAAAGATGGCTGGGGAATCACCTTTTACGAAGGCAAAGGGTGTCGCACATTCAAAGATCCCCACCCAAGCTACCAGTCACCGATTGCCAAACTGGTGCAGGAATATCCGATAAAATCCTGTTCGGTGGTGGCGCATATCCGTCAGGCTAATCGTGGCAACGTGGCGCTGGAAAACACCCATCCGTTTACCCGAGAGCTGTGGGGACGCAACTGGACCTACGCCCACAACGGCCAACTTGACGGTTATAAATCGCTGGAAACCGGCAACTTCCGCCCGGTCGGCGAAACCGACAGTGAAAAAGCTTTTTGCTGGCTGCTGCACAAGCTCACCGAACGCTATCCGCGCACGCCGGGCAATATGCCTGCAGTATTTAAATACATTGCGACGCTCGCCGCACAATTGCGCGAAAAGGGCGTATTCAACATGCTATTGTCCGATGGACGCTATGTGATGGCGTTCTGCTCCACCAACCTGTTTTGGATCACCCGGCGGGCGCCATTTGGTGTAGCGACACTGTTGGATCAGGACGTGGAAATTGATTTTCAGCAGGAGACGACCGCCAACGACGTGGTCACAGTGATTGCGACCCAGCCGCTGACGGGGAACGAAACCTGGCAAAAGATTATGCCAGGCGAATGGCGATTATTTTGCCTCGGGGAGCGTGTAATTTGATGCCAGCTGCGGCTGTACCACTTCGTGGCTCAGCGGCTTGCTGACGACATAGCGCCCGTCAACCACAGAAACGATAGGCGGCTTATGCGTCTGCTGGAAGTAGTCATACCCCGGCTTCAGCTGCTGCCAGAAATCTTTATAGGTTGAGTATTTATGACGTTCCATATTGGCATCGTTCATGCGGAACGGATAAATGCTCACCTGCACGCTCTGCTGGCCGAAGACTAACGCCCCAGTCACAAACTGGAAAATCTCATCAATACCGGAATCGGTCATCGCGTAGCAACCCACCGACACGCATGCGCCGTGGATCATTAAATATTTCCCTTCATAACCGTGTGCGCGGTCATAAGCATTAGGGAAACCGATGTTAATGGCTTTGTAGAAGCGGCTGTCCGGTTTGAGCTGGCTGCGCTGTACGGAGTAAAACCCTTCCGGACTTTTGAAGTCACCCTGGCGACGTTTCGGGCCCAGGCCGCCGGAGTAATTACAGATGCGGTAGCTATCAAGGAGTTGATATGTCTCGCCCATTTTGACGTACAGGTCAAGTGCGCGTTCTTCTTTGAAGATCTGAACGTAAACCGGTGAACCCATTAACTGTTGCTTATATTCTTTACTGACCGGCGTCATCGGGCTGTTGCTGCTCAGCAACCCGGCAAATGACATGCACGGCATGAGAAGCATCGCAATGAAAAATGCGATTTTGCGCATACTACGTGTTCCTTGATAAACAAAAACCACATGCCAGGAAGGCAAGAGAGAGACAAAATCAGAGTTATCTGTCTTTAGAGACGCTCACATTAGCATCACAGCATTTTTTCGCAAGAGGGGGATTATGGAGTTTACATTTAAGTTTTCATCCTCCCGCTAAAAACAGCGCATAACACGCCTCAATATCAACAGATTGCGTACCCAAACCACGCCTGGTAAGCGATGCGCGCTCAGGCAAAAATATCGATGCTTTGCGTAATAGCTCGCATTTTAGCGCCGAATTCAGCGGAACTGCTGCCGGGCGCGGTAATATAGTGTTAAGATTCATTAACGTTATCATTCTGGGGAAAATATGCCTTTTCTATATGGCTATCCTGTCTGATTCGTTCCTCAACGTCTGACAGACACCCTCAGGTGGTGGAAGTGTAAGAAAGGATGCGTTTCTCTCCTCATCGCCCATCATGGAATGATTCGGGGTTAATACCGTCACTCCTTTCTTTATGTATCGTTAATCACAACGCTGGCCTTAACGGATACCTGCTAACAGTATGATTAAAATAACAAAGGGTCTCGATATTCCCCTTGCGGGCGTACCCGAACAACAACGCATCGATAATGTCCCGGTGACGCGCGTCGCGGTAAAAGGCGACGATTATGTCGGCCTGCGTCCGTCAATGGCCGTGCAGGAAGGCGATCGCGTACTGAAAGGGCAACTGCTTTTCGACGATAAAAAAATCCCCGGCGTGCGCTTCACTGCGCCAGCCAGCGGCATCGTCAGCGCCATTCATCGCGGTGAGCGCCGTGTACTTCAGTCCGTCATCATTGATATCGACGGCGATGACGCCGTTACATTTCCCCATTTTGCCGCCGATGAGTTGGCAACGCTGCCGCGCGAAACCGTTGAAGCACAACTGATTGAGTCCGGTTTATGGACTGCAATGCGTACCCGTCCTTTCAGCAAATCGCCAGTGCCGGGCACGCAGCCAGCAGCGATTTTTGTCACCGCGATGGACACCAATCCTCTGGCCGCCGATCCGCAGCCGATCATTCTTGCCCAGCGTGAAGCATTCGACGCGGGCCTGACGCTGCTCACGCGCCTCACCGACGGTAAAGTGCACGTCTGCCAGGCGAGCGGCGGCAAGCTCGGCGGCCATCCGTGTGGGCAGGTGACGTTTAATCAGTTTACCGGGCCGCATCCCGCGGGGTTAGTGGGTACGCACATTCACTTCCTTGAGCCGGTAAGCCTCGAAAAACAGGTCTGGCACCTGAACTATCAGGACGTAATCGCTATTGGCAAACTCTTCCTCGATGGTGAGTTGTGGGTGGAGCGTGTGATAGCGCTCGGCGGGCCGCAGGTGAAACAGCCGCGCCTGCTGCGTACGCGTCTGGGCGCCTCGCTGGAGGAACTCACGCAGGGCGAACTGCTGGAAGGCGAGAACCGCGTGTTATCCGGTTCCGTACTCAACGGCAGCCAGGCAGTTGGCCCGCAGGCATTCCTGGGGCGTTTTCATTTGCAGGTGAGCGTGCTGAAAGAAGGGCGCGAAAAAGAGCTGCTTGGCTGGGTTGCGCCAGGCCGCGACAAATTTTCCATCACCCGTACTACGCTCGGTCACTTCCTGAAGCGCAAACTCTTTAACCTCTCCACCGATACCCACGGCGGCGCACGCGCGATGGTGCCGATTGGCAACTATGAGCGCGTCATGCCGCTGGATATTTTGCCGACGATGCTGCTGCGTGACCTGCTGGCGGGCGATTCCGACAGCGCGCAGGCGCTGGGCTGCCTGGAGCTGGATGAAGAAGACCTGGCGCTTTGTACCTACGTCTGTCCTGGGAAATATGAATATGGCCCGGTGCTGCGCAGCGTGTTAACCCAAATTGAGCAGGAAGGATAAGTGATGGGCCTGAAGCATCTGGTCGAAAAACTTGAGCCGCACTTCACCCACGGCGGCAAGCTGGAAAAATATTATCCCCTGTACGAGGCGGCAGCGACGCTGCTGTATACGCCGGGGCAGGTAACGAAAGGCGCGGCGCACGTACGCGACGCCATCGACCTCAAACGCATGATGATTCTGGTCTGGTTTGCGGTCTTCCCGGCAATGTTCTGGGGAATGTACAGCGTCGGTCTGCAAACCATCCCGGCGCTGCATAAACTGTATGGCGCGGAACAGCTTCAGCAGGTGATTGCTGCAAACTGGCACTACAGCCTGGCGCAGGCGTTGGGCGTAAGTTTCGCACCAGACGCCGGCTGGCTCAGCATGATGACGCTGGGCGCGGTCTTCTTTGTACCGATCTACGCTACCGTATTCCTGGTCGGTGGTTTCTGGGAAGTGCTGTTCGCAATTATTCGCAAGCATGAAGTCAACGAAGGCTTCTTTGTCACATCCATTCTGTTTGCGCTGATCGTCCCGCCCACCATGCCACTCTGGCAGGCGGCGCTGGGCATCTCTTTCGGCGTGGTGATCGCCAAAGAGATCTTCGGCGGCACCGGGCGCAACTTCCTCAACCCGGCACTGGCCGGGCGCGCGTTCCTGTTCTTTGCCTACCCGGCGCAAATCTCCGGCGACCTGGTGTGGACGGCGGCGGACGGTTTCTCTGGCGCGACGCCGCTTTCCCAGTGGGCAAGCCACGGCGGGGAAACGTTGGTCAACGTGGCGACCGGGCAGCCGGTAACGTGGATGGACGCCTTCCTCGGCAACATTCCCGGTTCAATTGGTGAAGTCTCGACGCTGATGATTTTGCTCGGCGGAGCCATCATCATCTACGGGCGTGTGGCCTCCTGGCGCATTGTCGCCGGGGTGATGCTCGGCATGATCGCCAGCGCCACGCTGTTTAACGTTGTGGGTTCCGACACTAACCCGATGTTTGCCATGCCGTGGTACTGGCATTTGGTGCTCGGCGGTTTCGCGTTTGGCATGATGTTTATGGCGACTGATCCCGTCTCGGCGTCATTTACCGATAAAGGGAAGTGGTGCTATGGCGCGTTGATTGGCGTGATGTGCGTACTTATTCGCGTGGTAAACCCGGCTTATCCGGAAGGAATGATGCTGGCGATTCTGTTCGCCAACCTCTTTGCGCCGCTGTTTGACTACCTGGTGGTGCAGGCCAACATTAAGCGGAGGAAGTCGCGTGGCTGAAGTGAAAAGTAACGATAGCATCGGCAAAACGCTGCTGGTGGTGCTGGTGCTCTGCCTGGTCTGTTCAATCGTGGTGGCGGGTTCGGCGGTAGGATTGAAATCCCGCCAGCAGGAACAGCGCGCGCTCGATAAACAGCGCAATATTCTCGCCGTCGCCGGGCTGATGCAGCAAGGCATGTCGACGGACGATGTGGCCGATATTTTTAGTGAACGCATCACCCCGCGCCTGCTGGATTTGAAAACTGGCAACCTGCTCGACAGCGACCCGGCGTCATTCAACCAGGCGCTGGCGCTAAAAGATCCGGAGCAAAGCATCCAGCTCGATGCCCATGATGATCCGGCGGGCATTAAGCGTCGCAGCAACGTGGTTGAAATCTATCTGGTTAAAGACGCCCAACAAAAGGTACAAGAAATTGTGCTGCCGGTTTACGGCAACGGGCTGTGGTCGATGATGTACGCGTTTGTCGCGCTGGATACAGATGGCCGCACGGTCAAAGGCATCACCTATTATGACCAGGGCGAAACCCCGGGGCTGGGTGGTGAAATCGAAAACCCGAACTGGCGCGCGCAGTTTATCGGTAAAAAAGTGGTCGATGACAGCGGCAAACCGGCGCTGAAAGTGGTGAAAGGCGGGGCCCGTCAGGGTGATGAATACGCGGTGGATGGCCTTTCCGGCGCCACGTTAACCGCTAATGGCGTACAGCATAGTTTTGATTTCTGGATGGGCGACCTCGGTTTTGGCCCGTTCCTGAAACAGGTTCGTGAAGGAGTGCTGAATAATGGCTGAACAGGGCGATATGAAAGAAGTGAAGCGCGTACTGGTGGGGCCGTTGATTGCCAACAACCCGATAGCGCTTCAGGTCCTCGGCGTCTGCTCGGCGCTGGCGGTGACCACTAAACTGGAAACCGCATTCGTGATGACGATTGCGGTGACGCTGGTCACGGCGTTTTCCAGCATGTTTATCTCGATGATCCGCCACCATATTCCAAACAGTGTGCGCATCATCGTGCAGATGGCGATCATCGCTTCGCTGGTGATCGTCGTCGATCAGCTGCTGCGCGCCTTCGCTTATGAGATCTCAAAACAGCTCTCGGTCTTCGTCGGCCTGATCATCACCAACTGCATCGTGATGGGGCGCGCGGAAGCGTACGCCATGAAAGCGCCGCCGCTGGCGAGCTTTATGGACGGCATCGGTAACGGCCTGGGATATGGCGCGATTCTGATGATTGTTGGCTTCCTGCGCGAGCTTATCGGCAGTGGCAAACTGTTTGGCATCACTATTTTGCAAACGGTGCAAAACGGAGGTTGGTATCAGCCAAACGGCCTGTTCCTGCTGGCACCGAGCGCCTTTTTCATCATCGGCCTGCTTATCTGGGCGCTTCGCACCTGGAAGCCAGAACAGCAGGAGAAGGAGTAACCGATGGCTCACTATATTAGCCTCTTTGTCCGTGCCGTCTTTATTGAAAACATGGCGCTGGCGTTCTTCCTCGGCATGTGTACGTTCCTTGCGGTATCGAAAAAAGTCTCGACCGCGTTTGGCCTTGGCGTTGCCGTTACGCTGGTGCTGGGCATTTCCGTTCCGGCGAACAACCTCGTCTACAATCTGGTACTGCGCGATGGGGCGTTGATGGATGGCGTGGATCTCAGTTTCCTGAGTTTCATCACCTTTATTGGCGTGATAGCGGCACTGGTGCAAATTCTGGAGATGATCCTCGATAAATACTTCCCGGCGCTGTATACCGCGTTGGGGATCTTCCTGCCACTTATTACCGTGAACTGCGCCATCTTTGGTGGCGTATCGTTTATGGTTCAGCGCGACTATAACTTTGGCGAATCTATCGTCTACGGTTTCGGCTCCGGTATTGGCTGGATGCTGGCAATTGTCGCCATGGCCGGGCTGCGCGAAAAAATGAAATATTCAAACGTCCCTGCGGGTTTGCAGGGCTTAGGGATCACCTTTATCACCACTGGTTTGATGGCGCTTGGCTTTATGTCGTTCTCCGGCGTGCAGCTATAAGGGGCGAAGAAAATGGAAATTATACTTGGCGTGGCCATGTTCACCCTGATCGTACTGGCGCTGTCGGTGCTTATCCTGTTTGCCAAATCGAAGCTGGTGAACTCGGGCGATGTGGTGATTGAAATCAACAACGAAGCCGACCGACAGATCCGTACGCCAGCGGGTGATAAACTGCTGAATACGCTCTCCAGCAACGGGATTTTCGTCTCGTCCGCGTGCGGTGGCGGCGGCTCCTGTGGCCAGTGTCGCGTCAAAATTAAAGAGGGTGGCGGTGACATCCTGCCGACTGAACTGGCGCATATCACCAAACGCGAAGCCAAAGAGGGCTGCCGTCTGGCGTGTCAGGTCGCGGTGAAGCAGGACATGAAAATTGAACTGCCGGATGAGATCTTTGGTGTTAAAAAATGGGAATGCGAGGTTATCTCTAACGATAACAAAGCGACGTTTATCAAAGAGCTGAAGCTGGCGATCCCGGCAGGCGAGGTCGTACCGTTCCGCGCGGGGGGCTATATTCAGATTGAATGCCCAGCGCATAAAGTGGCTTACGCCGATTTTGACGTGCCTGATGAGTACCGTGCCGACTGGGATAAATTCAATCTTTTCCGTTATGTTTCTGAGGTAAAAGAACCGACGGTGCGCGCCTACTCCATGGCGAACTATCCGGAGGAGAAGGGCATCATCATGCTCAACGTGCGCATTGCCACGCCGCCGCCAAGCGTGCCGGATGCCCCACCGGGGATTATGTCCTCTTACATCTGGTCGCTGAAAGCGGGCGATAAAGTGACGATTTCCGGGCCGTTTGGCGAGTTCTTTGCTAAAGACACGGATGCCGAAATGGTCTTTATCGGCGGCGGCGCGGGGATGGCGCCGATGCGCTCGCACATTTTTGACCAGCTTAAACGCCTGCACAGCAAGCGGAAAATCAGCTTCTGGTACGGTGCGCGTTCCCTGCGTGAAATGTTCTATCAGGATGAATTCGAACAGCTGGCGCGTGACAACCCGAACTTCACCTTCCACATCGCGCTTTCGGACGCGCTGCCGGAAGACAACTGGACGGGTTACACGGGCTTTATCCATAATGTTCTGTATGAGAACTATCTGCGCGACCATCCGGCCCCGGAAGATTGTGAGTTCTATATGTGTGGGCCGCCGATGATGAACGCGGCTGTCATCAAAATGCTCAAAGACCTGGGCGTGGAAGATGAAAACATCATGCTCGATGATTTTGGAGGCTGATGATGCTTACGGTATTTCTGGCGACGTTTGCGATTTTCGCGCTGGTGATCCTCGGGATGTCACTGGGGTATATCATCAAGCGTAAAAGCATCCAGGGCAGCTGTGGCGGTATTACCTCGCTCGGGCTGGAAAAAGTCTGCGACTGCCCGGAGCCCTGTGATGCGCGCAAAAAGCGCATGGCGCGCGAAGCGTTGCAACAGCAGAAGAGGATTTTGTAAACCCCCGCAAGCTGCGTGCATTAATGCCCGGTGGCGCTTCGCTTACCGGGCCTACCTATCACTCGAGCAGTAGGCCGGATCAGGCGTAGCCGCCATCCGGCAATGCAGACCGTTTTCTCTCTTCTCACGCCCTCTAATTATACTGTATACTTGTCCAGTAACGTCCGGGGGCTATGTATGCGCAAAATTATCCACGTCGATATGGACTGCTTCTTCGCAGCGGTAGAGATGCGCGATAATCCTGCGCTGTGCGACATCCCCATCGCCATTGGTGGCAGCCGTGAACGACGTGGCGTCATCAGTACCGCCAACTACCCGGCGCGTAAATTCGGCGTACGTAGCGCCATGCCCACCGGCATGGCGCTTAAGCTTTGCCCGCACCTCACGCTTTTACCCGGCCGTTTTGACGCCTACAAAGAAGCCTCTGAGCACATCCGCGAAATCTTCTCTCGCTATACTTCGCTGATTGAACCCTTGTCGCTCGATGAAGCCTATCTCGACGTCAGCGACAGCGTGCACTGCCACGGTTCTGCCACGCTGATTGCGCAGGAAATTCGGCAGACTATCTTCAACGAATTACAGCTCACGGCTTCCGCAGGTGTCGCCCCGGTGAAATTTCTCGCCAAAATTGCCTCCGATCTTAATAAACCCAACGGCCAGTTTGTTCTCACGCCCACTGACGTTCCCGCGTTCCTGAAAACGTTGCCGCTGGAAAAAATCCCCGGCGTCGGCAAAGTATCCGCCGCGAAGCTCGAAAGCATGGGGCTGAAAACCTGCGAAGACGTGCAGAAAAGCGACCTTGCCATGCTGTTAAAGAGCTTTGGTAAATTTGGCCGCGTACTGTGGGAGCGCAGTCAGGGCATTGATGAACGCGCCATCAATAACGAACGGCTGCGCAAATCGATCGGTGTAGAACGTACGCTGGCGGAAGACATCCACGACTGGTCAGCGTGTGAAGCGATTATTGAACGTCTCTACCCGGAGCTGGAGCGTCGGCTGGCGAAGGTCAAACCCGACCTGCTGATTGCCCGCCAGGGTGTGAAACTCAAATTTAATGACTTCCAGCTCACGACTCAGGAGCACGTCTGGCCGCGTCTGAACAAAGAAGACCTGATCGCCACCGCCTACAAAAGCTGGCACGAACGCCGCGCCGGGCGCGGTGTCCGACTGGTGGGGCTGCACGTTACGCTGCTGGATCCACAACTTGAAAGACAGCTCGTTTTAGGATTGTGATGTATACTATAATGTACATTATGAAGTGCATTATTTTATGGAGAGTAATAGTATGCATCGAATTCTCGCGGAAATATCTGTCAATATCACGGAGTTACGAAAAAACCCGTCCAGATACTTTATCGATCAACCTGTTGCGGTTCTGTCGAATAACAAACCCGCAGGCTATTTGTTAAGCGCCAGCGTATTTGAGGCGTTAATGGATTTACTCGCTGAGCATCAGGACGTAAAAAATGTCAGCGCCCAGTTTCGCCCCAGCGCCGCAAGGTTGGAGGAAATGACGCGCCGTGCAGAACGCTACCTCAATGATGTAACGGATGATGATTTAAATGACTTTAAGGAATAGGAATGCGGGTGTTCAAAACGAAGCTGATTCGCCTCCAGCTTACCGAGAAGGAACTTGTGGCACTAACGGCGGATTTCATCTCCTATAAACGAGATGGCATATTACCTGACATTTTTGGGCGTGATGCTGCATACGACAGCCCTTACACCTGGCCGCTGGTTAAATCAGAGAGCGTAGCGCACATTCACCTGGCGTCAGCAGAGAAGCCTTTCCCACCGCAGTTGCGGCAATTCAACAGAACGAATGACGAAGCGCATCTGGTCTATTGTCAGGGCGCATTTGATGAACAGGCGTGGCTATTGATCGCCATTCTGAAACCGCAGCCTCATCAGCAGGCGCGTGATAATAATCAAATGCAGAAAATTGGCAAAATGGCAGAAGCATTCCGCATGCGTTTTTAAAGAGAACGAGAAATCATGAACATTCGTCCCTGGCAGCCGCATGAGCTGCCGCAGCTATGTCAGATTTTCCTGCGTGCGGTGCGCGAGACAGCCAGTCAGCACTATTCAGCCACGCAGATTGCTGCCTGGGGGCAGGTGGATGACGCGCAGTGGCGGCAAAAACTCGCCTCTTCGGTCGTGCTGGTGGCGGAAGTGGATGGAAATATTGTCGGTTTTATCACCGCCGTTGGGCATTACATCGACCTGCTTTTTGTCTCGCCAGATTACGCGCGGCGGGGGATTGCCGGGGCACTGCTACGGGCATTGCTGGCGAAAATGCTACCGGGAAAAGTGACCGTCGCGGCGAGCATTACGGCAAAACCGTTCTTTGAAGGTCAGGGATTTGTACTGGTGCGCGAGCAAAACGTCGAGGCGAGGGGAGAGTGGTTTATTAATTACCTGATGGCGCGAGAGGTATAAAAAAGCCGGGCAGTGATTGCCGCCCGGCTTGCAGGATATTACTTCGCCGGAATCGCTTTCAGCAGTTCAGTCAGCAGCGTCCAGTAATGGCCCACGCTTTCGATATGAACCTGCTCATCCGGGGAGTGCGGGCCCGTAATGGTTGGCCCGATAGAAACCATGTCCATTTCCGGATACGGTTTTTTGAACAGACCGCACTCCAGACCGGCGTGGATAACCTGGATGTTCGGCGTCTTGTTGAACAGACGCTGATAGGTTTCGCGCACCAGATGCATCACCGGAGAGTTTGCGTCCGGCTGCCAGCCAGGGTAGCTGCCTTTGGCTTCGGTTTTCGCGCCAGCCAGTTTACCCAGTGAATCCAGCATGCTGACCACATATTCTTTACCGGTGTCGATGAGCGAACGAATCAGGCAGTGGATTTCCACGTTGTCGTCAGTCATGGTCACAACGCCGACGTTCAGGGAGGTTTCAACCACGCCTTTTGCCACGTCAGAGTTGCGGATCACACCGTTCGGCGTAGCGTTCAGCAGGCGAACGAAAGCATCGCGAGACTGCGCGGTCAGCGCGGCTTTATCGTTGCTGACGGACTCCAGCAGCACGGTCAGATTCTTCTCTTTCTCAGCCAGTTCGTTTTTCAGGATATCCTGATACTGGCCAACCAGTGCCTTCAGCGATTCTACTTTATCCGCCGCCACGGCAACGGTAGAGAATGCTTCACGCGGGATGGCGTTACGCAGCGTACCGCCGTTGAAATCGACCAGACGCAGATCCAGTTCTTCCGCGTGTCCTGCCAGGAAACGCACCAGCAGTTTGTTGGCGTTGCCCAGACCGACGTGGATTTCGCCGCCGGAGTGGCCGCCTTTCAGGCCTTTCAGCGTCAGCTTAAAGCTCTGGAACCCTGCCGGAATGGCTTCGCGATCGAGGTGCAGGTTGGAGGTAAAATCGATACCGCCCGCGCAACCCATGTAGATTTCACCCTCTTCTTCAGAGTCGGTGTTAATCAGAATATCTGCTTGCAGCCAGTTGGCTTTCAGGCCGAATGCGCCGTCCATCCCTGCTTCTTCGGTCATGGTCAGCAGCACTTCCAGCGGCCCATGTTCTACTTTATCGTCAGCCAGTACCGCCAGTGCGGAAGCCATACCGATACCGTTGTCGGCGCCCAGCGTGGTGCCGCGGGCTTTCACCCACTCGCCATCGATATACGGCTGGATTGGATCTTTAGTGAAGTCATGGACGGTATCGTTATTTTTCTGCGGCACCATATCGAGGTGCGCCTGCAGAACGACCGGTTTACGGTTTTCCATTCCGGCGGTTGCGCCTTTACGAATCAGAATGTTACCGACGTCGTCGCGTTCCGTATGGAAACCTTTTTCTTTCGCCCAGCCGATGATGTGTTCAGCCAGTTGCTCTTCGTGATAAGACGGGTGAGGAATAGAACAAATTTTGGCAAAAATATCCCACAGCGGTTGTGGGGAGAGTTGAGACAGTTCCGACACGATGAGTCTCCTTACGGCGTTATGCATCTGGAATGAGTGTAATAAATAGCGAAACAGACACCACAAGCAGCGCTTGCGAGATAGGGTCGAGAATACCACTTTCTGCCTTATCTGGTAGAACAAACCACGGAAAAAGAGGGGCAGAGTGCCCTTAAGGCTGGTTTTTAGTGCGTCAGATCTCTATAATCTCGCGCAACCTATTTCCCCCTTGAACACTTTTTAAGCCGTATAACACAGGCTGGGATATTTTCACATGAGCGAAAAATACGTCGTCACCTGGGACATGTTGCAGATTCACGCCCGCAAACTGGCAAGCCGTCTGTTACCTGTTGAACAGTGGAAAGGCATCATTGCCGTTAGCCGTGGGGGTCTGGTACCAGGCGCTCTGCTGGCACGTGAACTGGGCATTCGTCATGTTGATACCGTATGCATCTCCAGCTACGACCACGACAACCAGCGCGAGCTGACCGTCCTGAAACGCGCTGAAGGCGACGGTGAAGGTTTTATCGTGATCGACGACCTGGTTGATACCGGTGGTACTGCAGTGGCTATCCGCGAAATGTATCCTAAAGCACACTTCGTCACCATCTTCGCTAAACCGGCAGGTCGCCCGCTGGTTGACGATTATGTGATTGATATCCCGCAGGATACCTGGATTGAACAGCCGTGGGATATGGGCGTGGTCTTCGTACCGCCTATTGCTGGCCGTTAATTCCTGCAATAAATGCGATTCCAGCGCCCGGCAATGCCGGGCGTTGTTTTTTTTACTGCCTGGCGCGGTACAATAGTCCAAAGCTCGTATTCATGGAGATCATGCGATGTCAGAGGCGAATCTTAGCGAAACCCTGTTCAAACCGCGTTTCAAACACCCTGAAACCTCCACGCTGGTGCGTCGATTTAACCCAGGGAGCGATCCTGCGGTGCAGTCTGCGCTTGACGGTAAAACCGTCCCGCACTGGTATCGCATGATTAACCGCCTGATGTGGATCTGGCGCGGTATCTCGCCGCAGGAAATTCTTGATGTGCAGGCGCGCATCGTGATGAGCCAGGCCGAGCGCACCGACGAAGGCATGCTCGACACCGTGGTCGGCTATCGCGGCGGCAACTGGATCTACGAATGGTCAACGCAGGCGATGCAATGGCAGCAAAAAGCGACGCAGGAAGATGACCCGCTACTCAGTGGCCGTCACTGGCTGCATGCCTCCAATCTCTACAGTATTGCGGCTTATCCGCACCTGAAAGGCGACGATCTTGCAGAACAGGCGCAGGTGCTGGCGAACCGCGCCTATGCCGAAGCGGCTAAACGTCTGCCAGGGGAGATGCGGGAACTGGAAATTGCTATTCCTGGTGGCTCGCCTGTGAGCGCGTTCCTGCACATGCCAAAAGGCGATGGCCCATTCCCGACGGTGCTGATGTGCGGCGGTCTCGACGGCCTGCAAATTGATTACTACAGCTTATATGAACACTACTTTGCGCCGCTGGGCATTGCCATGCTCACCCTGGATATGCCGTCGATTGGTGGCTCATCGAAGTGGAAACTGACTCAGGACTCCAGCCAGCTGCATCAGCACCTGCTGCGAGAACTGCCCAATATTCCGTGGGTCGATCATACGCGCGTTGCGGCGTTTGGCTTCCGCTTCGGCGCGAACGTGGCGGTGCGCCTGGCGTATCTCGAATCTCAGCGCCTGCGCGGCGTGGCCTGCCTGGGCCCCATCGTGCATTGCCTGTTGAATGACCCGTTGCGTCAGGGCCGGGTACCAGAGATGTATCTCGACGTCCTCGCCTCGCGTCTGGGCATGCATGATGCCTCCGATGACGCGCTACGCATTGAACTGAACCGTTATTCGCTGAAAACGCAGGGTTTACTGGGCCGCCGTTGCCCCACGCCGATGCTGTCTGGTTACTGGAACAACGATCCGTTCAGCCCGGAAGAGGAGTCGCGGCTTATCGTTTCTTCCTCGTCAGAGGGTAAGCTTCTGAACGTGCCATTTAACCCGGTGTACCGCAATTTTGATAAAGCGCTGAAAGAAATTGCAGGGTGGATCAATAATAGATTTGGTTAATAGATTGCTAAATTTTATTGATTTGGTAAAACAGTTGCATCATCAAAGGAGATCGCAATGACGTTACCGAGTGGACACCCGAAAAGCAGACTGATTAAAAAACTCACTGCGCTAGGCCCTTACATCCGTGAAGAGCAGTGTGAAGAGAACCGCTTCTTTTTCGATTGCCTTGCTGTATGTGTGAACGTTAAGCCAGCGCCTGAAAGCCGTGAATTCTGGGGATGGTGGATGGAAATGGAAGCGGAAGAAGACCGCTTCACCTACAGCTACCAGTTTGGTCTGTTCAATAAAGATGGCAAATGGCAGGCGATGGCGATTAAGGATCCTGAAATTAATGAGCGCGTAGAGCAAACGTTACGCGGGTTTCACGAGCGAGCACGCGAGTTACTGGCAACATTAGACCTGAAACTGGAACCAGCAGACGGTTTTGACGACGAGCCGATGCGTTTATCTGCTTAACGCGATGAGAGTAGGCCGGATAAGGCGTTCACGCCGCATCCGGCAATAACAAAGCGCACGTTGTCAGCAATATGAGCCCACCTGATTAGGCGGGCTTTTTTATCAGAACTGGTAAGTCATCCCCAGCGCGACGATATCATCATCGTTGATACCAAGTTTATTATCGCTTTTCAGCTGGTTGATGCGGTAATCAACAAACGCGGACATGTTCTTGTTGAAGTAATAAGTTGCGCCCACATCAATATAATTTACCAGGTCTTCACTTCCGACGTTCTCAATATCTTTGCCTTTAGATAAGACATAACCCAGCGATGGGCGGAAGCCGTTATCGAACTGATACTGTGCGACGACCTCAACGTTTTGCGCTTTATTAGCAAAGCCACCCGAAATCGGCGTCATGTTACGGGTTTCAGAATAGAAGGTCGCCAGATAAATATTATTGGCGTCATATTTCAGGCCTGTAGCCCAGGCTTCAGCTTTATTACCCTGACCACGTGGAGCGAGTGCTGTATTTTGCTGGTCCGCCGTACGGTCAGAAGACGTGTACGCGCCGCTGATAGCGAAATCGCTGCCGCCAAAGTCATAGGCCAGTGAAGTGCCAAAACCGTCGCCGTTTTGTTTTTTCACGTCGCGGTTTTCGTTTTTTCCTTGATATTGCAGGGTTATATCAAGACCATCCACCACGCCGAAGAAATCGGTATTACGATAGGTCGCCAGGCCGCTGGCGCGTTTGGTCATGAAGTTATCGGTTTGCGCGGAAGAGTCGCCGCCGAATTCCGGGAACATATCGGTCCAGGCTTCCACGTCATACAGTGCGCCAAGGTTACGACCATAATCGAAAGAACCGAAATTTTTCAATTTCAACCCGGCAAAGGCCAGACGTGTTTTTTGTGTAGAATCACTTTCGGTTTTATTGCCAGAGAATTCAGACTCCCAACGGCCATAGCCGGTTAACGCTTCATTAATCTGCGTTTCGCCCTTAATACCAAAACGCACATAAGTCTGATCGCCATCTTTGCTATCATAATCACTGATATAATGCATGGCCTTCACTTTGCCATACACATCCAGTTTATTGCCATTCTTGTTATACACCTCTGCCGCCTGTACTGCGGAAGTTGTGGTTAATGCGCTAATCATCATTAATGCCAGAGTGCTTTTTTTCATTTTCCTTTCCTGATTTTTAATAAGGCAAAATTTATAAAAATGTATCCACATGAAAAACAGAAAGGGTTGTAACTTTTCTCAATGAAAGATTTATGACAATGTGAGATTTATTCTGAAAAAGTGCCGTTAATTAAATTTGTCATAAAAGCGTCAAAACGTGCGGTTAAGCTTACTGATCGCGCGCAATAAAATACCTCGCTTTCCTCGCTGCCTGTTGGCAAGCGGGCTGACACCTGATAAAACGTGAACCTGGTTTCATTTTTTCACTTTTAACGGCAGAGAATCATGAGTGATAGTCAGACGCTGGTGGTCAAACTGGGCACCAGTGTTTTAACGGGCGGATCGCGCCGCCTGAATCGCGCGCATATCGTTGAACTGGTTCGCCAGTGTGCTCAGCTTCACGCGGCCGGGCATCGAATTGTCATTGTAACGTCAGGAGCAATTGCCGCCGGGCGTGAGCATCTGGGTTACCCTGAACTGCCCGCGACTATCGCTTCGAAACAACTGCTGGCCGCTGTCGGCCAGAGCCGCCTCATTCAGCTGTGGGAACAACTGTTCTCTATTTACGGTATTCACGTCGGGCAGATGTTGCTGACCCGCGCGGATATGGAAGACAGAGAACGCTTCCTCAACGCGCGCGATACCCTGCGCGCGCTGCTCGATAACAATATCGTGCCGGTGATTAACGAGAATGACGCGGTTGCCACTGCTGAAATTAAAGTCGGCGATAACGACAATCTGTCTGCGCTGGCGGCGATTCTGGCCGGTGCCGACAAACTGCTGCTGCTGACCGATCAACAGGGCCTCTTCACCGCCGACCCGCGCAGCAACCCGGACGCCAAACTGATTACCGATGTACACGGCATTGATGATGCTCTGCGCGCCGTCGCGGGCGACAGCGTTTCTGGCCTCGGTACGGGCGGAATGGGCACCAAATTGCAGGCCGCTGATGTCGCCTGCCGGGCCGGTATTGAAACCATTATCGCCGCAGGCAGCCGCCAGGGCGTGATTGGCGACGTGATGGCGGAAGTCTCCGTCGGAACGCGCTTCCACGCGCAGGACACGCCGCTTGAGAATCGTAAACGCTGGATCTTCGGCGCACCGCCGGCGGGTGAAATTACCGTCGATGAAGGCGCAACCTCCGCGATTCTGGAACGCGGCAGTTCATTACTTCCAAAAGGCATTAAAAACGTGACCGGTAACTTCTCCCGTGGCGAAGTGATCCGTATTCGCAGCCTTGAAGGGCGGGATATTGCGCACGGTGTTAGCCGTTATAACAGCGACGCGCTGCGCCTTATTGCCGGACACCACTCACAGCAAATCGATGCTATTCTCGGCTATGAGTACGGCCCGGTTGCCGTCCATCGTGACGATATGATCACCCGCTAAGGAGTTCACCATGCTCGAACAAATGGGCATTGCTGCTAAACAGGCTTCTTATAAGCTGGCGCAGCTATCGAGCCGTGAAAAGAATCAGGCTCTGGAAAAAATTGCTGATTATCTGGAAACATTTAGCGCAGAGATCCTCGACGCTAACCAGCAGGATCTGGCTGACGCGCGCGCCAACGGCCTGAGCGAGGCGATGCTCGACAGGCTAGCGCTCACTCCGGCGCGTCTCTCCGCCATCGCCAGCGATGTGCGCCAGGTTTGCACGCTCGCCGATCCGGTAGGGCAGGTGATTGACGGCGGGCTGCTCGACAGCGGCCTGCGCATTGAACGTCGACGCGTGCCGCTCGGTGTGATTGGCGTGATTTATGAAGCGCGCCCGAACGTCACCGTTGACGTTGCCAGCCTGTGCCTGAAAACCGGTAATGCGGCGATTCTGCGTGGCGGGAAAGAGACTCATCGCACCAACGCCGCCACGGTGAAGGTTATCCAAAAAGCGTTGCAGGAGTGCGGGTTACCGGCGGGCGCCGTTCAGGCGATCGACAACCCGGACCGCGCGCTGGTCAGCGAAATGCTGCGCATGGATAAATACATCGACATGCTGATCCCACGCGGTGGCGCAGGGTTACACAAGCTTTGTCGTGAACAGTCGACGATCCCGGTGATCACCGGTGGGATTGGCGTGTGTCATATCTATGTGGATGACACGGCTGAAATTGAACCGGCGCTGAAAATCATCGTCAACGCCAAAACCCAGCGCCCGAGCACCTGTAATACGGTGGAAACACTGCTGGTGAATCAGAATATCGCGGAACGTTTTCTGCCTGCGCTGAGCAAGCAGATGGCGCAGAGCGGCGTGACGCTGCACGCGGCAGACAACGCCATGGCGCTGTTAAAAGCGGGCCCGGCGCAGGTTGTGGCGGTGAAAGCGGAAGAGTTCGATAACGAATTCCTGTCGCTGGATCTTAACGTAAAGGTTGTGGCTGGCCTGGACGACGCTATCGCCCACATCCGTGAGCACGGTACCCAGCACTCCGACGCCATCCTGACGCGCACCCTGAGCAACGCCAACCGCTTCGTCAACGAGGTCGACTCCTCGGCGGTCTACGTGAACGCCTCCACGCGCTTCACCGACGGCGGCCAGTTCGGCCTGGGCGCAGAAGTGGCCGTCAGCACCCAAAAACTGCACGCACGCGGCCCGATGGGCCTCGAAGCGCTGACCACTTACAAATGGGTTGGCTTTGGTGACGATACGATTCGTGCCTAATTAACGCCGGGTGATGCAAAAGTAGCCATTTGATTCTAAAGGCCATTGACGCATCGCCCGGTTAGTTTTAACCTTGTCCACCGTGATTCGCACTCGTGAACACGTCCTTTTCAGGGCCGATATAGCTCAGTTGGTAGAGCAGCGCATTCGTAATGCGAAGGTCGTAGGTTCGACTCCTATTATCGGCACCATTAAAATCAAATTCTTACGTAAGATCTTATCATTCTCCCACCAAAAAATTATTTTCATGTAACAGCTGGTGTAAGTAAATTCTATCAACGAAGATCAATCTTATCTACTGACCAAAAAGGCCTGATAGGGCTTCGCTCACTATACATCCGTGGCTGCAGGTTTAGTTGTCCATGTCTACACCACTCCTAAATTTAATGTGTTGGCAATGTGTTCAATAAAGCTCGAACAAATTAGCTCATTATGATCGGTTAATACTTCAACTTCTGGTTGCATGATTGTTTGTCCGTAAAAAGATAACGCGCCCGCCGGGTAGTAGCAGGCGCATTACGCAATAGGTAAACAAGGGAGGAAGTTCAGAAATGTAAATCGGGAAGGTTGTACGCAATGTTCATCGTACTACGTTGTTACGGCTTTGCCGCAACAAGCCAGTTGCCTGCCGCGCTCGCAGAATGTCTACAGCCCGGAGATAAGGAGATTGTTCCTGCCAGCTAAATCCCTTCCTGTCTATACGAACCAGCTCGTATTTTTCTACCAGAAAATTCACGGCATCGGCTAGGGTGATACCGGCATCGATGTGTTCCTTAATCACAGCCTCATTGCAGAATGGCGTGTCGTTTATTGTCAGACCATAGTGCTGTTCCAGCAGACGTGTCAGTAACATTTGCCAGACAGCCACGGGTGACAGGCAGGGCTTCACCGCCCGCTGAGTTGTTGCAGGTAAAGTTTTCATGTTTGCTCTCGTGAAGGTAATTAACGCTGAGTGGGGTAAATGGCGATGTATACGTAGCCGCAACTGCCAAGGGTGTCGGCTTCGCAGGTTAAATCGTTGTGGTACAGGGTAACGCAGTGGGCATGGTGGGTGCTGAGTTCACCAGTGGTCAGCATCGATTCCATCTGGCGGATAAAGTGCGGGAATGTTTCATCCAGCTTCCGGTATTCGATGTCACTGAACTTGCCGGTCATGCTGGCCCGGTCAGCCAGATAATGCAGTCGGTTGCCTTCCTGCACCAGACGGGCTCCCAGACGTGGCGTGATATCACGCTGCAGACCCCATGTGATTTTGCTCATTGATAACCTCTTTATTGTCAGTTCAGGGTGATGCTCATCAGGCAGGCATAAGGCCCCTCGCGGTCCTGGCGGCGTTCGGCGTATACCGCCAGGACTCCTGTGATATCCGGAACGTCCCTGCCGGTGTAATGGCAGACGCTACCGTGCCACTGGTATTTGCCGGTGCAGAAACGAAAGATTCGGGACTCAGGATGCTGGCGGTATATCGTCATTGCCCGGCGTTTACTGATAATTTTCATGTAATACCTCACAGCAGACCGTGTTCTGCGAACGAATAGATTTGCCTGCCGCCGACAATCAGATGGTCAGGGACACGGATATCCACCAGTTGAAGTACCTGAACCAGTCGCTGCGTGAGGGCTTTGTCAGCCTGGCTGGGCGTCGTCTCGCCGGAAGGATGGTTATGCGCCAGTATTACCGCTGCCGCGTTGAAGTACAGAGCGCGCTTGACCACCTCGCGGGGATGTACCTCGGTACTGCTAATAGAACCGGCAAACAGGGTTTCGTGGGCAATCAACTGGTTCTGCTGGTTCAGATACAGCACCCGGAACTCTTCCCGTTCAAGCGCGGCCATATGCAGCCGCAACCACTCCCGGACGGCATGAGTGGAGGTGAAGGCTACCCCAGGCTCATGCAGGTGCCGCTCCAGAGCCCTGAGCGCCCGCTGAATGAGACGCCGGTCCTGTGGCGTTATCTCGCCGGGTAAAAAGGAAAGCTGTTTCATTCGTTGCTCCTCCGGTCAGTCAATGATACGCAAAATGGCGTGGGCTTCAGAATGCTGCAGGGCATAGTCCCGCAGGCGGTAATAGTGCGCGGTCATTGCGTCACACTCTGTACGGCAGGCGTGATGGCTGTATTCAATCAGGCAGACAGCAATGCCTGCGGCTTCAGCACTCATGTCCGCGCCATTGCCGTTCATACCGTTGAACAGATGCCATTTATCGTCAACGTCAGCATCAGGGGCCATAAACGCGCCGCCATTGCTGAGCGTGTAAAAGGACCAGATACCACTGTTGTACTCGTCACAGAAGCGGTCCATCCAGGCGAAAATGCGGGGTTCCAGCGTTATCCATTGTGGGATAGAGCCAAAGTACTGCGGCCAGAAGCAGATACGCTGTTCGTCGGGTATCTGCGTTACGGTCAGTTCAAATTCGGATTCGTTAGCAGCAGATGCGAGGTTGTTTTTTGTCGCTGTTGTCATGGGTATGTCTCCGTCAATAAAAAAACGCCAGCGGCGACGGCTGGCGTATGCGGTAATAATGAGTGTTCGGGAAGATTAAATGTTGCTGGTAAATCATGCGGAGCCAGCAGATGGATACGTCCGTACAGATGCCTGGCTTGCGGGTATAGCGGTTAAGACCTTCACCGGCATCCGGTTCAAAGTTCCATGCCTGCCCTAGTCGTCTTCAATGTTAACGCCGGTGATACTGGCAGGAACTAATGGCCCTGCTGCGCAATCAGCCGATACCCACTACGGTAGGTCATAAAGCGATTAGTGAAACGACTTCAAACCTTCAGAATTATTCATTACTCCCCCCCTGAAAAATAATAAAAAAGCGGCAGAATCGTGAGATTCTGCCGTTAGTTGTGTATGTTCAGAGGAATGATATATATCTGAATATTTTTATAATGCTGATAGGCCGTTTTGTGCCAAAAGCAGAAGCTGGTAATTCGTGTCTAATATACTTCACTTAACGTATATCCCAGCTCTGGTACAGAATATGCAAATTAAATACCCAAGAAGTGGCAGGCTGATTAACAAAGAACTCCTTCGATTATAGGATGATTTGTATCGGCACTCATCACACCATGTGCTCGATTCACGCCGCATAGTCAGTTGAATTTTGCTACTCTGTAAGAGGTGGTAAGCATTATCCAATACGGATTTAAATCAATGGAATAAATGATTATGAGTGAAAATGAAACAATCCCAAAGAAGTCTCACAGCCAGATTAACAAAGCTGTATTCTTTACATCTGCTTTGTTAATTTTTCTTCTTGTCGCTTTTGCCGCTGCATTCCCGGATGTTGCTGACAAAAATTTCAAACTACTTCAGCAACAAATCTTCACGAATGCAAGCTGGTTCTACATCCTTGCTGTGGCCCTGATTTTATTGAGTGTCACGTTTCTGGGACTCTCACGCTACGGTGATATCAAGCTGGGTCCGGACCATGCGCAACCTGATTTCAGCTATCACTCCTGGTTTGCGATGCTTTTTTCGGCAGGGATGGGGATCGGCCTGATGTTCTTTGGCGTTGCTGAACCGGTGATGCATTATCTCTCACCTCCCGTTGGCGCCCCAGAGACTGTTGCGGCAGCGAAGGAAGCAATGCGGCTGACCTTCTTCCACTGGGGTCTGCATGCCTGGGCAATATATGCCATTGTAGCGCTGATTCTGGCCTTTTTCAGTTACCGCCACGGTCTACCTTTAACGCTGCGTTCTGCACTCTATCCCATTATTGGCGATCGCATATACGGACCTATAGGCCATGCGGTTGATATTTTTGCCGTTATAGGTACGGTCTTTGGCGTTGCAACATCGCTGGGTTACGGTGTTTTGCAGGTGAATGCCGGTTTGAACCACCTATTCGGGGTGCCCATTAATGAAACGGTGCAGGTCATTCTGATCGTGGCCATCACGGGGTTAGCGACGATTTCTGTGGTGACCGGCCTAGACAAGGGAATACGTATCCTGTCTGAGCTCAATTTGGGCCTCGCGTTGTTGCTCCTGGCGCTGGTCCTGTGTCTGGGGCCAACTGTGCTTCTGCTGAAGTCATTTGTGGAAAATACCGGCGGTTATCTTTCGGAACTGGTGAGTAAAACGTTCAATCTTTACGCATATGAACCTAAGTCGAGCAACTGGCTGGGGGGCTGGACATTACTGTACTGGGGATGGTGGCTTTCATGGTCGCCATTTGTGGGGATGTTTATCGCACGGGTCTCACGCGGCCGAACCATTCGCGAATTTGTCACCGGTGTGCTGTTTGTTCCGGCCGGCTTTACGCTCATGTGGATGACGGTGTTTGGTAACAGCGCAATCTATCTCATTATGAACCAGGGGGCGACCGATCTCGCCAATACCGTCCAACAGGATGTCTCGCTGGCCTTGTTCAATTTCCTGGAGCATTTCCCGTTCTCCTCCGTGCTGTCATTTATTGCAATGGCTATGGTCATCGTCTTCTTTGTCACATCTGCTGACTCGGGGGCAATGGTTGTAGATACTCTGGCATCAGGTGGGGTGGCAAACACACCCGTCTGGCAGCGAATCTTCTGGGCATCGCTCATGGGAGTTGTTGCAATTGCGCTTCTCCTTGCGGGAGGGCTGAGCGCGCTGCAAACGGTGACAATAGCAAGTGCATTACCCTTCTCCGTGATCTTGCTGATATCCATATACGGGCTGTTAAAAGCCCTGCGTCGAGATTTGACTAAGCGTGAAAGCCTGAGCATGGCGACTATTGCTCCTACGGCTGCACGTAACCCAATTCCCTGGCAGAGAAGGTTACGCAATATCGCGTATCTGCCGAAACGATCTCTTGTGAAACGTTTTATGGACGACATTATCCAGCCTGCCATGACGCTGGTTCAGGAAGAACTGAACAAGCAGGGGACGATAAGCCACATTAGTGACGCAGCCGACGATCGTATTCGTCTTGAAGTGGATTTGGGCAACGAGCTGAATTTTATATATGAAGTGAGGCTTCGCGGGTATAGCTCACCCACCTTCGCGCTCGCCGCAATGGATAATGATGAGCAGCAGACTGACCAACATCGATATTATCGCGCTGAGGTTTATCTCAAAGAAGGCGGTCAAAATTATGATGTGATGGGCTGGAATCAGGAACAGTTGATTAATGACATACTGGACCAGTACGAAAAACACCTGCACTTCCTGCACCTGGTTCGTTGATAGCAAAATGCCGTCCTAGGGGGCGGCAATTATTTATCCCGACCGCAATACGAGGGAATGCAGAATGATTTCACGCTGGCAATGGATTCTGAAGCAAACATTTAAGAAACTCTGGTTCAGAGCTACGTTATTCGCAATTGTCGCGATAATAACGGCTCTTTTATCTATTCTTTTTAAATCAATGATTCCTGAGTCGGTTTCAGTGAAGGTTGGTGCGGAAGCAGTTGATAACATTCTGAACATACTGGCATCGAGTATGCTGGCAGTGACCACATTTTCGCTGAGTATCATGGTCACAGCCTACGGTTCAGCCACTACTAATGTTACTCCCAGAGCAACGCGTTTAGTTGTGGAAGACGTAACCACACAAAATGTACTGGCCACCTTCATTGGTTCCTTTCTCTTCAGTCTGGTAGGAATTATTGCCCTCAATATGGGAGCCTACGGAGAAAGGGGAAGAGTCATTTTATTCATTGTCACACTCGTTGTCATTGCCCTCATCCTCATCACATTGCTTCGTTGGATACAGCATTTGACCTCTCTGGGGAGGGTCGGTGAGACAACAGTAAAAGTAGAACAGGCGGCCATCGAAACATTTATTGCGAGAGCCAGAAATCCCTGTCTCGGCGGATATCCATGGCTTGAGAGCTATGAACAGCCGAAAGGAACGGTTGCAGTTTATCCGAAGAAGATTGGCTATGTTGAATATATTGATATGGAGAAACTCAGCAAGCTGCTGGCCAATGATCCTCGTCATGTATACCTTGTGGCGCAACCAGGCAGTTTCATTCATCCGTCCATGCCAGCTTTGTACCTGAGTCAGGGCCAGGAGTCATCAATCTGCGCCGATTTACTTGAGACGATCATTGTCTCGGATGTGCGTTCATTTGCTCAGGATCCCCGATTTTGTCTTAGCGTCATGGCCGAAATAGCCTGCAGAGCCCTTTCACCCGCAGTGAACGATCCTGGAACCGCAATCGATGTCATTGGCAGAGGTGTTCGTATACTTTCTGCTTACGCGCAGAATAAGTCTCATGAAATTGAAGTGACCTATCCTTCAGTACACGTTGCGCCACTTCAGAACAACGATCTCCTGGAAGACTTTTTCTCACCTGTCGCACGCGATGGTGCCAGTATGAGAGAGATTCAGATAAGAGTGCTCAAAGGGCTATCTATGCTGAGTACGGGTTGGCCTGAGATGTTTGCTGATGCCGCGCACACTCTGGCAATTGAAACATTAGAGCATGCAAATCGCGCTGACCATATAGACTCCGATAGAGAATTCATAAAATCAATTTATTTTGATTTGTTTTTTGATGAAAACGCTAATAAGCAATCATAGTTGTGGAGCAAGCGATTTGGTTGCTAGCGAGACAAGAACAAAGCGTCTGCATGAGAATGGGCGTCTGCTTTGTATTAGAAGAGAACATACTGAGTCTTCATCACTTTTGCAGCAGGCTTTATCTCTACGTAAGACATCGCCTACAATCAAATATTTCGGTTTAATACCAGGAGAACACTAAATGTAGAAATTATGTCTACTCAGTTCGGAACAGACTACTGTTTTTTTATTCCGTAGCTGAGACCATCATATTTCCTCCAGCAAAGGAGATAAAAATGGAAAAATTATTTACCCAGTTTCAGACCGGTGATACTGACCTGGTAAACCGCGTCGTTATGGCCCCCATGACCCGCTCACGGGCAATGACTAGTGATACCGCTGATGAACTGACCGCAAAATATTATCAGCTGCGTGAATCCGTATGGGGCAAACCGGAGGTCGTCCGTGACGGGCTCAGGGATCTGGTTCGCCGCACGGGCGCAGATGAAATTATGGTGAACTCATGGCAAGGCACTCGTCTTTGCCGCTCTTCAGAAATAATGCTGAGTATTCTACCGGAAAGGCAAAAGGATCATTTACCAAAGATAATGACGAGAAAGTCATTGACGAAGCGGGGAAGGGGTTAAGTCATCAATCCATATCAAAATATCAGACGCCTGTTTACGCTATGCGGGCGTCCGCTTTTCGCTCACAGCGGACCTTCAATCCAGTAAGTATGTCGGCTTCGTGCTATGAGTCCAGCGATTATTGCAAGAATCGAAATACGCTAACCAACTGGGATCGGGGTACGTCGGCAATCGAAGCTGCAGGCAGGTAGCTCCTGCAGCCAGTATTGTTAACATTTCAACAGCAGCACTCTGCTTCTTTTTCACTACATTCTTCACAAATTCTGCAAGAGCAGAAGTCCTCAAGGTTATTGCACTGGCTACATTTTTTGCAGGTACAGTCCGACTCTTTCTCGTCACAGTTCTCACAAGTTCCACAAGTACATGCACTCATCATGTGTGCACACTTATCACAAATTTTATCCATAGTTTCTCTCAACCGCTAAATAAACAATCTCAACATAACACGTGATTATTTTATCATTGCTATATAGTCAACTAAAACTGGCCACTGCGCTCATTATTCGGAAGTGCCTGGACTAATCGGTGGAAATAAAAAATGAAAAAAATAAACCCTGACTGCTCCTGGCAGTCAGGTATGTTGTTATGGATGGAAAGCACAACTGTCACTCGTTAGTGCAGTCTGCTAATGTTGGCAGTGCCTTCGTAGCGTTCGTCAGGTCAACGCTGAAGGTCCCCGCTTTGCGGTCATTGACGTAGACGTCGAACTGCCTGGCCTTACGGATATCCATGATGAAACTAAACCAGGCATTATCCCCGTTACGCCAGCCAAGGGTTGAGGGAATGGCGTATTGCTTATGGGGCCCATCACCACTGTGATGTCGGTACTGTCATCATGCGAGCTGATCGTTTTATCCCCTGCGAGGGTCAGAAAAACCGATTGCTGGTAAATACCGTTCTGGTCCGGATTTTCCGTGCAGTTGATGGTAAACATCTTTCCGCTGCTATCCGTCACACTGTATTCCGCATTGCCCTGACCGTACCCCTGTTGCCAGAGTCCCGAAACCGCAGAGGCATTGAAGCTGACAAGCAGCACGCCAGCGAGCATGAGCCGACTTAAAGAATTTATTTTCATTTCTGTCTCCTTTGTCTTTGTATTTATTCCCGGTTATCAGGATTTGAGGGTATCAGCAGCCGTCCCATCAGTTTGCCGTCATGGGAATATTCAAGGAAACGCTCCCGGGTGCGCGGGTCCGTTTTCTCGTGGTATTCCAGGCTGATGTTGTCGGCAATACACAGCGCATTCATCAGCGGCTGCACGGTTTTCTCCTCCATATCCACGAGGTAGTAGTAACAGCCACCCTCGCAGCCATCGGGCGACTGACGGGTACGTAAGACCTGCATAGTGGGACCAGAAAGAGCAATCTGCGACCACTCTTCCCTGACATCATCCTGACGGCTCACCACATCGCTGAAGCGCGGAGGCGTGAGGTCCTTAAATTTACTGATAGCTTTCAGGTCATCACTCCTGTCATCGCAAGCGCTCAGAAACAGAGTGGAGGCAACCAGCGCCAGTAGAGGTAGTGTTTTACGTTTCATTATTTTTTCCTGAAATCAGACGAACCACTTTGGTAAAGACATAAATCCCCACGAAAATACCCACCGGCACGCCGACGAACGGCGTCAGCGCGACACTGGCAGCACCGGCTGCGCCACCTCCCGTCAGTAGTGCGGCAACGGTTGCAAGTGTCAGGGCCGTGAGGCTGTCGGACACTCCAGTTTTGTTCAGAATGATGACGATGATAACAATGGCGATAATGGCAATAACAGGCACTGGGCTCCTCCCTGTTGCCGGGTTGATAACAACGCCTGCGCTATTCCGGTGGGCTGTCAGCCGGAACAAACGTAAGCAGTGAATGCTGGATAAAGCGAAAATGGGGTAAGGCCTGAATGAAGACCGGGTCTTCAGTCAGGCGGCACAGACTGTCATTCCGGCGAAAAGTCTCCTGCAAAGGCTGAATCAGATGGATTTCATCAAGTGTGAATAAGGCGATATGTCCGTCGTGCTCTGCCACCAGATACCAGGCCTGCTGGTGGATAAGTAACCGGCAGGGAGCCAGCCGCTCACAGCGCTGCCCCTCGGCAATCAGCGTCACCCGCCTGCGCCCGGTAATGGCCTGAATCAGTCGCCAGAAAGACAATGCGCCTGATGGCGAAGGAGCCGGACTGGCGGGTGCGATTACGCAGGGAGACTCATCGCACATCAGCAGTGCGTTTACCAGACGACGGTCAAAGCTAGGGAAAAGACCGGCCATCCCGCTGCGGTGGGCAAAGATAAGCACGTCGGGCACCATCTGCGTCTCACTGCCCGCAGTGCGTAAGCGGCAATATCCGGACTGATACTCCAGGTCCAGATACATCAGCCGCTCACGAAAATCACGCCGCAGCGTGCGCACCGACACACCAAACTCAGCGGCCAGCTTACGCACACTCAGTGTTTCCCCTGCCACCAGACGGCTGATTATCAGTGACAGCCTGACAGCCAGCCGGTCATGGCGGCGTTCTGCCTGTGTCATGAGACGTTCTCCGTGAAAGTTAACTGACTGAAAATGATGTGATTACTTTAAAGAGGGGGTCGGACAGGGTATGGACATCACAGAAACTATTTTTCATTTCTGCAAAAGCCAGAGGCAGCGGGGGTTACAGGCCATTCCTCAGTGAGTGAGGACCGCCAGCACGGTGCGATGCGGACAGGTGGTGTCCGATATTAACAAAGCGGCAACATTAAACGGTCACTGCAGTTGCGTGAGCATCGCTTCCGCCATCACCCACAGTGCCCGGTTAAGTTTCACGTCCCCGTCGATACCGCGAACGGCACGGGTATGTGACCGTCCTCCTTTGGCATTACGGCCACTGAGCCCACCCTTAATCAGGTTCTCCTGAATACGCTGGTACGTGGTCCACAGGTCGCTACTCTCATCTTGCCAGCGGCGCGGGGAGAGGATCTGCGACTCAGTCACCGGCTGGTGGTCCTCACCAAAGCGGTACGTCAGCGCGGCTTTTGCCAGTGCCTGCTGCGCAGGTGGTGGCAACAGCAACGACTGCATCGCATCCCGCTTCTCCTCCACACGGTCAAAAATGCCCAGCACTTCATAGGCCCCCTCAATCACCTGACTCACTACATCGCCTTTGTGCGGCACACGCACCTCGCCAAATGACTCACCGCAGACGAGCCCGTTCTGACAAACCGCACGAAATAAACCCGGCAACATCTGGTACGAACTGGTGCCATCATGGGAGTTGAGCAGGATAATTTCTGGTACCTGTTTACCGGTAATCTGCCCCTCCCGACGAAGGCGTAGCATGTGTTTTGTGTGCTCGCGTCGACCCGGGTCGCGTACCCGGGTCTGACAGGCAAAGAACGGCTGGAAGCCTTCGCGCTGCAGGCTGTCCAGCAGGGATATGGTGGGTATATAGGTATAACGCTCACTACGGGATGCGTGTTTGTCCTCACTGAATACACTGGGCACCACGCGAAACAGCTCTTCGCGGGTTAACGGGCGGTCGCGACGGATAAGATTTGCTGCGCCAAAGCGCGAAGCCAGACGGGCCATAAGCAGACTCCTCATAACGGGAAAACAAATAAAAGGGATCCCCGTCGCATCTGCGACAGGGGCAGGGAAGTAACAGGGATGGGTTAAATACTCAGAAGAAGAAATCCCAGACGGCGCGGGCCACTGACACCACCGTGGTGCGCACGGCCTGAATGACAGCCCGTACCGGGGCGGGTATCAGGGGAAAGGCACTGATGCTATCGAGTACGGCCCCGACGGTTTCACCAAAATCGCTACGAGCCTGTTCCCGGACTACCGTCGTGCGAAAGGAAGACTGGAGTTGCGACACCACCGGGCTGGTGGCCTCACGTGGCAGGCACTTAATCATTCGCTCGGCCATCACCCGCAGTCCCCACTGAAGACGGACCGACACGGCACACACCGGATGTACGGGCTGGAACAGCTCATGCAGCAGACAGATTTTACGGCTGATATTCTGCTTCTGCGCCGTGGACAACGGTCCCCCACCGCTGGTGGGTTCGGCCTTATCCGACTGGCTGATAACAAACAGCACCTTATGCCGGTATACCTCTCCAATCACCTGATGATAAAAATGTTCATCCACCGCCAGCGCCCGGTCATCGGCCTTAATCAGCCACAGAACCAGGTCGAGCCGGGGGAGTTGTTCGCGGTACATCGCAGCATACTCGGTATCGCGAGCACCACTTTCGCCCACGCCGGGCAGGTCCACCAGCGTCATATAGCGCTCGCCGACTTGCAGGCGAAAGCGCAGTGGCTCACGGGTACATGCAGCCACATCGCTGACCGGTGATATATCTCCGGCAAACAGGGCATTGCACAGACTGCTCTTCCCAACACCGGTTTTACCCATAATGCCGATCACTGGCTCGTAGCGGGTTAACTGATTTATCTGCTGCAATATACGTTCAGACACCCACTGTGGCAGACCAGCGAGCGATTGCTGAAACGGCTTCAATCCTTCAGAATTGTTCATTACTACTCCTCTGAAAAATAATACAAAAACGGCAGGATCGTGAGATTCCACCGTTAGTCAGGTATGTTCAGAAGAATGATATCTATCTGAAAATAATTTGAATTAAGGTAAGCGTTAAACAGCTGCCGCCTGTGATCCCGGCCCCTAAGTCGTTAGGTTATTCTGCCCCCCTCATCCTCAAGCCAGACCAGTGGATAAGGGCAAATTGTCCGAGGGGCGATAGGGCATTGGGCATTGGGCATTGGGCATTGGGCATTAAGGTTTTATAGTTGTTAGGCATTAATCTAACGTTATAGAAACATCAGCTAATACGATGACTGTCTACGTTTGAAACGTCATCTCTTGCTTTTACATAAGTATTAATGTTGATTATCATCAATTTGATTATAATCATGGCACTTTATTGATTACCGTATTAAATTTTCATTTTTCCCTATAGTGATGATTCATGCCTAGTCCCCCTTGTAAGCGGCTTGACGACTTGAGTCAGGTCCAGCGCGAACGGCTGGCCTACATCGATTTTCGGCTTTACTTCTTCGGTGAGATCGGTCGCCCAGATCTGATTGAGCGCTTTGGCGTTGCTCCAGCAGGAGCGACTCGCGATTTGGCTTTGTACCGGGAAATCGCTCCGAATAACATCACCTTTGATGGTAGCGACAAGATCTATCGTATCGGGCAGGCGTTCTCTCCGTTGTTCGAGCACGCATCGCAGCGTGTTCTGTCGGCGCTGGCTCTGGGCTTTGGCGATGGCGTGAATGGCCCAATGCAGGCGTTGCTACCCTGTGAATCCCCCACAGCCCTGAGCATACCCAAGATGGATGTGTTGGCCGTGATTTGTCGAGCCATCCACTCCAAGCGCCCCGTCGCCATCCGCTACCACTCGATGAGCAGCGGAAAGTCCGAACGGATCATTGTGCCCTTTGCTTTGGTAGATACCGGCCTGCGCTGGCACGCCCGGGCCTTTGATCGCAAGAGTGGAGAGTTTCGGGATTTCGTCGTCACCCGCATCGAAGCGCCAACATTGCTTGAAGAGGTTCCGCAGGCCAACGAACGACCGGATAATGATATCCAGTGGACGCGCATCGTTGAGTTGGATTTCGTGCCGCACCCGCGTGTTGAACGCCCCGAAATCATCGAGATGGACTACGGGATGACCGGTGGCTCGATTAGGATGTACGTTCGTGCAGCGGTGGCAGGCTATATGTTGCAGCGCTGGCGTGTTGACTGCTCACCCAATCATTGCCTAAATGGACCGGAGTACCGTTTATGGCTCAAAGATCATCTCGCGATCTACGGCGTGAAAAACGCCTTACTGGCACCAGGCTATAGCACCTCTACAAAGGCTGACTCTTGATGGAACTGATCGACAATATCAATCGTCTGCTCGGAGACGACCTCAAGCAGACGCTCAAACCCGGTGCTCGCCTGAAGATCGCCGCCTCCTGTTTTTCGATGTACGCGTTTGAAGCGCTAAAAGCAGAGCTGGAAAAAATCGACGAGCTGCAATTCATCTTTACCTCGCCGACGTTCACCGCTAATGAAGTAACCGACAAGATTCGTAAGGAACGCAAAGAATTCCACATACCGAAGGCTGACCGCGAACGTAGTCTGTACGGTAGTGAGTTCGAAATTCAGCTGCGCAACAAACTGACCCAGCGCGCAATTGCAAAAGAGTGTGCGGACTGGATGCGGCGTAAGACAACATTCAAGTCCAATCGCAGCAAGGCTCCGATGCAGCAGTTTGCTTGTGTTCAGGCCGCCGCCGCAGAGACTGCCTACATGCCACTGCACGGATTTACGGCCGTCGATCTTGGCTACCAGCAAGGCAATGCTGTTTCAAACCTCGTCAACAAAATGGACGAGTCGACGTTTACGGCGACCTACCTCAATCTGTTTAACCAGATCTGGCAAGATCCTGAGAAGCTGGAGGATGTAACGGCGCAGATCTGCGACCACATTGCATCCGTCTACCAGGAAAACTCGCCTGAAAGTATCTACTTCCTGATGCTCTATAACATCTTCAATGAGTTTCTGGACGACCTCAACGAGGATGTCCTGCCCAATGACCGCACGGGCTATCAAGACACGCTCATCTGGAACAAACTCTTCAATTACCAGAAAGATGCTGCCACTGGGATCATCAACAAACTTGAAAACTACAGCGGTTGCATCCTGGCCGACAGCGTGGGCTTGGGCAAAACCTTCACCGCACTTGCCGTCGTAAAGTATTACGAACTGCGCAACAAGTCAGTTCTGGTGTTATGCCCCAAGAAACTTGCGGACAACTGGCTGAACTATAACCGCAACCTTAAGACCAACATATTTGCTCGCGACCGGTTCAGCTACGACGTGCTTTGTCATACTGACCTCAGCCGTACGAGCGGCGAGTCGTTTGGAACACAATTGAATCGCATCAACTGGGGCAGTGAAGTGGCACACTGAATTTGTCCACCTGAACAGAGGTGATATGCTCACCTCAGAACAACACAGGTGCTCCAATGAAAAAAAGAAATTTCAGCGCAGAGTTTAAACGCGAATCCGCTCAACTGGTTGTTGACCAGAACTACACGGTGGCAGATGCCGCCAAAGCTATGGATGTTGGCCTTTCCACAATGACAAGATGGGTCAAACAACTGCGTGATGAGCGTCAGGGCAAAACACCAAAAGCCTCTCCGATAACACCAGAACAAATCGAAATACGTGAGCTGAGGAAAAAGCTACAACGCATTGAAATGGAGAATGAAATATTAAAAAAGGCTACTGTAGATTCAATTGGTCAACGCAACAGTTATGTGAAAACATGGGGTTGCGGAGGTTTTTTGAATGAGACGAACATTTACAGCAGAGGAAAAAGCCTCTGTTTTTGAACTATGGAAGAACGGAACAGGCTTCAGTGAAATAGCGAATATCCTGGGTTCAAAACCCGGAACGATCTTCACTATGTTAAGGGATACTGGCGGCATAAAACCCCATGAGCGTAAGCGGGCTGTAGCTCACCTGACACTGTCTGAGCGCGAGGAGATACGAGCTGGTTTGTCACCCAAAATGAGCATTCGTGCGATAGCTACTGCGCTGAATCGCAGTCCTTCGACGATCTCACGTGAAGTTCAGCGTAATCGGGGCAGACGCTATTACAAAGCTGTTGATGCTAATAACCGAGCCAACAGAATGGCGAAAAGGCCAAAACCGTGCTTACTGGATCAAAATTTACCATTGCGAAAGCTTGTTCTGGAAAAGCTGGAGATGAAATGGTCTCCAGAGCAAATATCAGGATGGTTAAGGCGAACAAAACCACGTCAAAAAACGCTGCGAATATCACCTGAGACAATTTATAAAACGCTGTACTTTCGTAGCCGTGAAGCGCTACACCACCTGAATATACAGCATCTGCGACGGTCGCATAGCCTTCGCCATGGCAGGCGTCATACCCGCAAAGGCGAAAGAGGTACGATTAACATAGTGAACGGAACACCAATTCACGAACGTTCCCGAAATATCGATAACAGACGCTCTCTGGGGCATTGGGAGGGCGATTTAGTCTCAGGTACAAAAAACTCTCATATAGCCACACTTGTAGACCGAAAATCACGTTATACGATCATCCTTAGACTCAGGGGCAAAGATTCTGTCTCAGTAAATCAGGCTCTTACCGACAAATTCCTGAGTTTACCGTCAGAACTCAGAAAATCACTGACATGGGACAGAGGAATGGAACTGGCCAGACATCTAGAATTTACTGTCAGCACCGGCGTTAAAGTTTACTTCTGCGATCCTCAGAGTCCTTGGCAGCGGGGAACAAATGAGAACACAAATGGGCTAATTCGGCAGTACTTTCCTAAAAAGACATGTCTTGCCCAATATACTCAACATGAACTAGATCTGGTTGCTGCTCAGCTAAACAACAGACCGAGAAAGACACTGAAGTTCAAAACACCGAAAGAGATAATTGAAAGGGGTGTTGCATTGACAGATTGAATCTACAACCGCGCTCTTGATGTCAGACTCCCTGAACAGTTCTCGATAATCGGGAAACTCAGAGCGCATTATCCTGTGGTCACACTCTGCCATGTGTTCGGGGTTCATCGCAGCAGCTACAGATACTGGAAAAACCGTCCTGAAAAACCAGACGGCAGACGGGCTGTATTACGCAGTCAGGTACTTGAGCTACATGGCATCAGCCACGGTTCGGCCGGAGCAAGAAGCATCGCCACAATGGCAACCCGGAGAGGCTACCAGATGGGACGCTGGCTTGCTGGCAGGCTCATGAAAGAGCTGGGGCTGGTCAGCTGTCAGCAGCCGACTCACCGGTATAAACGTGGTGGTCATGAACATGTTGCTATCCCTAACTACCTTGAAAGGCAGTTCGCCGTGACCGAGCCAAATCAGGTGTGGTGCGG
>NZ_VTZO01000034.1:0-26212 GCF_008369545.1 Pseudocitrobacter sp. 73
CGGCTGTTTGTGTGAAGTGATTCACATCCGCCGTGTCGATGGAGGCGCATTATAGGGAGTTTGCTTCTTAGCACAAGGCCTTTTTAGATCTTTTTTTCTGACTGCTGTTTTTTCAAACTCTTTGCCTTCTAACTGCGCAATTTGCTTAAATTTTGAGGTGAGAAACCGTGAAATCGGGGCAATAATGATCGTCTGTTCCCTAAAACGATCGTTTTAAAGAGGTAATCATGGCCGCAGACTTACGCCACTATAAAGATCTTTTCCCAACCATTGGCGCTCGCGTGCTGATTGATCCCACCAGCGTAGTGATTGGCGACGTTCGTATTGGCGATGATGTCAGTATCTGGCCGCTGGTCGCCATTCGTGGCGATGTTAATTATGTCCAGATTGGCGCGCGCAGCAATATCCAGGACGGTAGCGTTCTCCACGTGACCCATAAATCGACGCATAACCCGGACGGTAATCCGCTCATCATTGGCGACGACGTCACGGTTGGGCACAAAGTGATGTTACACGGCTGCACGGTGGGCAATCGGGTTCTGGTCGGGATGGGGTCTATCTTGCTGGATGGCGTGGTGGTTGAGGATGACGTCATGATTGGCGCGGGTAGTCTGGTGCCGCAGCATAAGCGCCTGGAAAGTGGCTATCTTTATCTGGGCAGCCCGGTAAAACAGATCCGCCCATTAAAAGCGTCTGAACTGGAAGGGTTGAAATACTCAGCCAACAACTACGTGAAATGGAAAGATGATTATCTGAATCAGGATAACCAGACCCAGCCCTGATTATCTTCCTGCTGGTCGCGGATAAGATCGCTGGCTTCCTCTTCCAGGTCCCAGCGATTTTCCTGAAACAGCGCTACCCATGCCTGAGGCGTTTCGCCGCCAAAACGGGCGATCATCGTTTCGCGGCGGATGGCACACATTAGTTGCATACCTTGCACCAGCGCCGGAAAACAGACGGCACACAGGTTGTCATCCCAGTGCTCGCGGTCAGGAAATTGAATGGCCTGATTCATGCGCGCAACGCCTGCGTCATCTGTTCAATCACCGGTTCGATTTCCGGCAGCACGCCATGCCAGAACAATACCGCATGCGCCGCCTGCCCCACCAGCATACCTAATCCATCGGCACACTGTTTTGCTCCATGCTGTCGACACCAGGCGAGGAACGGTGTATCCCCTTTCTGATAAAACATGTCGTAGCAATAAAGAGAAGGATGAATCAGCGATTCAGGGATCGCCGGGATCTCGCCATTAATGCCGCTCGAAGTCGCATTGATAATTAAATCAAATTCATGCCCTTCCAGCGCATCCAGCCCCAGCGCCTTGACACTGCCCGTATGCGCAAAAAGCTGCGCCAGTTCTTGCGCACGGGATGCGGTACGGTTGGCAATGGTGACGGCGCAATCCATCGAGAGCAGCGGCAGCAGGACACCGCGCGTCGCGCCGCCCGCGCCCAGTAGCAGAATTCGCAGCCCCGGTCGAATAAAGGAAAGACGCTCCAGGTCGCTCAGCAAACCAATGCCATCGGTGTTATCCCCTAAAAGACGCCCGTCCTCCAGTCGCTTGAGCGTATTTACCGCCCCTGCCAGTGCAGCGCGCTCGGTCAGTTCATCTGCCCGGGCGAACGCTTCTTCTTTAAAAGGTACGGTGACATTCGCCCCCTTTCCCCCCTGCGCAAAGAAAGCGTTGAGCGTATTAACAAAATCATCAAGTGGCGCCAGTACGCGCCCATAAGGATGTGTAATGTTCAGCTGCTGCGCAAACTGTTGATGAATAAAAGGCGATTTGCTGTGCGCAATCGGGTTACCAAAGACGGCATAGGTTTCCATGAGTTACCCCTGGCGGAAAAGTTCGCCCGTCAGGGCATCACGGATTTCAGATGGATTGAGTCGACCACCGGTCAGGGCATCCACCACCGGGAACGCATCGCCAAACTGCTGGCGAACTTCCTCTGTTGTGCGACACGGCGGCTGACCGGTAAGGTTCGCGCTGGTCGAGACCAGCGGTTTACCGTACGCATTGCAAAGCGCGATGACCACCGGGTGATCGGTGACGCGCACCGCGAGGGAGTCAAAACGCCCTGTCAGCCAGCCGGGTGTTGTGGCTTTCGCCGGGAACACAAACGTGACCGGTCCAGGCCAGCAGGCAAACACGGCATCACGCTGCGCGGTCGTTAACGCGGCATCATCAATATACGGTTTCAGTTGTTCGAAGCTTGCCGCAATCAGAATCAGCCCTTTTTCAACCGGGCGTTGTTTGAGTTCCAGCAGGCGATGAACGGCGATTTCACTGTCAGGATCGCAACCGACACCAAAAACGGCTTCGGTTGGATAAGCGATGACTTCTTTATTCTTCAGAGCGACAACCGCACGCTGTACGGCTTCTGATGGCAGGTTATTATTCACTGATTTATTCCGCCGGGATCGGCTTTCCACATTGTTTACTGGCACAGTAGCGTTTAAGACCATGCGCCGTTTTCTTTTCGATAAGTAGCGGGTAATGACACTCAGGACACTCGCCCGCAACAGGGGTGAAGTTAAGCACAAACTGACACTCCGGATAGCGATCGCAGGAGTGGAACGTTTTGCCATAGCGTGAACGGCGCTGAACCAGATGCCCTTGCTGGCATTGCGGGCAGGGGATAGCCGTTTCATCAGGTTTGTCGATAAGTTCGGTATGCTCGCAGGCCGGATACTGGCTGCAACCAATAAACATCCCAAAACGCCCCTGACGAAGCGCCAGCTCGGCGCCACATTCCGGGCACAACTGTCCCTCCAGAATTTTGACGATATGCCCATCCGCCTGACTCTTCAGGGGACGGACATAGTCACACTCTGGATAATGGGAACAACCAAGAAACGGCCCATGCTTGCCGGACCGTATTACCAGTTCAGCCCCGCACTGCGGGCAGGGCTCGTTTTTACGCACTGTAAAGAGTGCTGATTTGGCCATAACAACTCTTACTGCTGCACCATCGAATTAGTGCAGCATACCTTCATTCACGTCGAAGAGTAATTCTTCCATTTGTTGATACGCGTTTTCACACCCCGGAAGATTGAACAGAACCATCAGAATCACCCATTTGAGATCTTCCAGTTCGAACTCTGCGGTATCCAGAGCCATCACGCGTTCAATCACCATTTCTCGCGTTTCGAGGTTTAGCACCTGAATCTGTTCCAGGAATAACAAGAATCCCCGACAACTGGCATCCAGTCTCTGGCTCTCGTCCGCCGTAAAGATGCGAACAGAAAGCGGATCGGAAGCCAACTGCATCGGTTCGACAAGCCCTTCCTGATAATCAGCGAGCTTCTCCAGCCACATCAACGCGTTGAAAATATCCTCACGTTCAAAACCTGCCTCGGTGAGATCCCGTGTCAGTTTATCCTGATCCACGCGCATTTCAGCTTCGTTATGGATGTAAGTTTCAAACAAGTACAGTAGTACGTCGAACATGGCATGCCCTCCTTAATCGGACATAGCCGCCGGGTACAGCTGCGATCCATCCTGCTAACTCCAGTTCGAGTAGCTGAGCCACGGTCACTGGCACAGGTTGGCCGGCACGTTCAGCGACGACGTCAACAGGTGTTACCTCATCTCCTACGTTAGCCAGGAGCTCAGGAAATGGCAATGCTACAGAATCCTGATCTGGTGAATATTTTGACGTATCCTGCGCATTTGCGGACTGAAATGGCGCAATTTGCCGTGTTTCAAGAATATCTTCAGGCGTTGTGACTAATATCGCGCCCTGTTGAATCAGCCAGTGCGGCCCCTCACTACCCGGATTACCGAGAGGCCCGGGAATCGCATACACTTCCCGCCCCTGATCCGCGGCGCAACGCGCCGTCACCAGCGAACCACTTTTCAACGCCGCTTCAACCACCAGCACGCCACGGCTGAGGCCGCTGATAATACGATTACGCCGAGGAAAATTATGCGGCAACGGCGTCATAGCGAGGGGAAACTCCGAGACCAGCGCGCCGCCAGACGCCACAATGTCATCCGCCAGCTGGCGATGCCGATGTGGATAGATGTGACTCAGGCCATTACCCAATACGGCGATGGTTTTACCCGCCATACGTAATGCACTGCGGTGAGCAACCGCATCAATGCCCAGCGCAAGTCCGCTGGTGATGGTCACCCCCTGCTGCGCAAAGGCTTCGCAAAACACGCGCCCCCAGCGTTCGCCGTACCATGAGAAGCTTCGGCTACCGACCACCGCCAGTTGATAAGAACTCAGCAGCGACAGGTTTCCGCGAACGAAAAGCGCGGCCGGGTAATCACTGATGGCCCGCAGCGCTGTGGGATAAAACGTCGAACTGGCCAGTAACAGATGATTATCAGGCTGCGAGAGCCACTCCTCGCTTTCGCGAATCTCTTGCGCCGTCATCGATAAAAAACGAGTCGCCTGCTTCGCGGTTAACCCGACATCGCGCAGGTTTTTCAATGTAATGGCCGTTTCATTAATCAGAGCGTTGGCGATATTTTGCATCCTGTCGCCGTAGAGATCGTTTACCTTTATCAGGCGGAGCCATAACTCAGTAGGTGACATCCTTTTCCCCTTGCCACAAGCGGCATCAGCAATCTTTGCGATTGGTCACTGATGCTGTCAATTGGAGGGGGTTTTGTCTAGAATAGAGGTAATATTCTTTCCAACTCCTGAACAGACCTCTGGAGATTTATGGCAGTTTTGCAAGTGTTACATATTCCGGACGAGCGTCTTCGCAAAGTCGCTAAACCGGTCGAAGAAGTGAATGCAGAAATTCAGCGTATCGTCGATGATATGTTCGAAACCATGTACGCCGAAGAAGGTATTGGCCTGGCTGCAACACAGGTAGACATACATCAGCGCATTATCGTGATTGATGTTTCTGAAAATCGCGATGAGCAACTGGTGCTTATCAACCCGGAGCTGCTGGAGAAACACGGCGACACCGGTATTGAAGAAGGTTGCCTGTCGATTCCGGAACAACGTGCGCTGGTGCCGCGTGCCGAGCAGGTGAAAATCCGCGCGCTCGACCGTAACGGTAAAGCGTTCGAGCTGGAAGCAGACGGCCTGCTGGCTATCTGTATCCAACACGAAATGGACCACTTAGTCGGTAAGCTGTTTATCGATTATCTGTCCCCGCTGAAACAGCAGCGTATTCGTCAGAAAGTCGAGAAACTGGATCGCCTGAACGCGCGTGCCTAAGGATAAGGATCAACGTGTCTGATTCACTACGTATCATCTTTGCGGGTACCCCCGATTTTGCAGCGCGTCATCTTGACGCGCTGTTGTCGTCTGAACACCAGGTGGTGGGCGTATTTACTCAGCCCGATCGCCCGGCGGGACGCGGCAAAAAACTGATGCCGAGCCCGGTAAAAGTGCTGGCCGAAGAGAAAGGCGTACCGGTATTTCAGCCAGGTTCGCTGCGCCCTCAGGAAAATCAACAGCTGGTTGCCGATTTACAGGCCGACGTCATGGTCGTGGTGGCCTATGGATTAATCCTGCCAAAAGCCGTGCTGGATATGCCACGACTGGGCTGTATTAACGTGCACGGTTCCCTGCTGCCTCGCTGGCGTGGCGCTGCGCCAATTCAGCGTTCCCTGTGGGCAGGCGACGACCAAACCGGCGTGACCATCATGCAAATGGATGTTGGCCTTGATACGGGCGATATGCTGCATAAGCTCTCCTGCCCGATCGCGGCCGACGATACCAGCGGCAGCCTGTACGATAAGCTGGCCGACCTGGGCCCACAAGGGCTGCTGCATACGCTGGCTCAACTCGCCGCGGGCACCGCTAACCCGGAAGTTCAGGATGAAGCGCTGGTCACTTATGCTGAGAAACTCAGTAAAGAAGAAGCGCGCGTCGACTGGTCGCTCAGCGCGGCACAGCTTGAGCGCTGCATTCGCGCCTTTAATCCATGGCCGATGAGCTACATCGTGATTGATGAACAGCCTGTGAAAATCTGGCAGGCGTCAGTCATCAACACCACAACGAGCGCAGCACCAGGCACCATTCTGGAAGCCAATCGCCAGGGTATTCAGGTGGCAACCGGCGAGGGCATTCTTAACCTGCTCTCTCTGCAGCCAGCGGGTAAAAAAGCCATGGGCGTGCAGGACCTCCTGAATTCACGCCGGGAGTGGTTTATTCCCGGAAACCGTCTTGCCTGACGGTCACTCTCATTTTTAAGCCCGGTGTCGCCGGGCATTTTTATTTTTGCGGTTATGAAAAAAAACATCAATTTACGCAGTCTGGCGGCGCAAACCGTCGAGCAAGTTGTCGAGCAGGGGCAATCGCTAAGTAACGTCCTGCCCGCCATGCAGCAAAAAGTGTCCGATAAAGACAAAGCCTTGCTCCAGGAGCTGTGCTTTGGCGTGTTGCGCACACTTTCTCAGCTGGAATGGTTCATTCACAAGCTGATGTCGCGCCCGATGACGGGTAAACAGCGTACCGTCCATTATCTGATAATGGTGGGGATCTACCAACTGCTGTACACGCGCATTCCACCTCACGCCGCGCTGGCGGAAACGGTAGAAGGCGCAGTAGCGATTAAGCGCCCGCAGTTGAAAGGGCTGATCAACGGCGTACTGCGTCAATTTCAGCGACAACAGGATGAGCTACAGGCCGAATTTGCACAGACCGACGTCCGCTATCTGCACCCTTCCTGGCTGGTAAAACGTATCAAGCAAGCCTATCCACAACAATGGGAAGCCATTCTTGAGGCCAACAACCAGCGTCCGCCGATGTGGCTGCGCGTAAACCGCAACCACCACTCGCGCGACGCCTGGCTCGCGTTGCTGGCAGAAGCTGGTTTAACCGGCTTCCCGCATGCGGATTACCCGGATGCCGTACGCCTCGAAACACCGGCACCTGTTCATGCGCTTCCGGGTTTTGATGAAGGTTGGGTAACCGTTCAGGATGCCTCCGCCCAGGGTTGCATGACGTATCTGCAACCTGAAAATGGCGAGCAGCTCCTCGACCTCTGCGCCGCGCCCGGTGGCAAAACGACCCACATTCTGGAAGTGGCGCCTGAGGCTAATGTTATGGCCGTCGATGTGGATGAAAAACGCCTGTCGCGCGTCTATGACAACCTGAAGCGCCTGGGCATGAAAGCGACGGTGAAACAGGGTGATGGCCGCTTCCCTGAGCAATGGTGTGGTGAACAGCAATTTGATCGCATTCTTCTTGATGCGCCATGTTCGGCAACGGGTGTCGTACGCCGTCATCCGGATATAAAGTGGCTACGCCGCGATCGCGATATTCCGGAACTGGCGCAGTTACAGGCTGAGATCCTCACTGCGACCTGGGCACACCTCAAACCTGGCGGCACGCTGGTCTACGCGACCTGCTCCATTCTACCGGAAGAGAACAGCGAGCAAATTGCAGCCTTCCTGCAACGCACACCGGATGCCGTGTTGAGTGAAACCGGCACGCCAGAACAGCCCGGCAAACAGAATTTACCTGGCGCAGAAGAAGGCGATGGCTTCTTTTACGCTAAGCTAATCAAAAAATGATGAGATAACGGGTCGCGACTGATGAAAATTATCATTCTGGGCGCAGGGCAAGTAGGCGGTACGCTGGCTGAAAACCTGGTCGGAGAGAATAACGACATCACTATTGTGGATACCAATAGCGAACGTCTGCGTGGTTTGCAGGACAAATTTGACCTGCGCGTCGTCCAGGGACATGGTTCTCATCCACGTGTGCTGCGTGAGGCCGGTGCCGACGACGCCGATATGCTGGTTGCCGTAACCAGCTCGGACGAAACCAATATGGTGGCCTGCCAGGTCGCCTATTCCCTCTTTAACACACCAAACCGTATCGCCCGCATTCGCTCACCCGACTACGTCCGTGACGCGGAGAAACTGTTCAATACTGACGCGGTGCCTATCGATCACCTGATTGCGCCTGAGCAGTTGGTCATTGATAACATCTACCGTCTGATTGAATATCCAGGCGCGCTGCAGGTGGTTAATTTTGCTGAGGGGAAAGTGAGTCTCGCGGTGGTGAAAGCCTATTACGGCGGGCCGCTGGTGGGTAATGCACTCTCTACCATGCGCGACCATATGCCACATATCGATACGCGTGTTGCGGCCATTTTCCGCCACGACACGCCGATCCGCCCACAGGGTTCAACTATTGTGGAAGCAGGCGATGAAGTGTTCTTCATTGCGGCGTCCCAGCATATTCGCGCCGTCATGAGCGAATTGCAGCGTCTGGAGAAACCGTACAAACGCATCATGCTGGTCGGTGGTGGCAATATCGGTGCGGGTCTGGCACGCAGACTGGAGAAAGACTACAGCGTGAAGTTGATCGAGCGCGATCAACAGCGCGCTGCCGAACTGGCAGAGAAGCTACAAAATACGATCGTCTTCTTTGGCGATGCATCGGATCAAGAGTTACTGGCAGAAGAACATATCGATCAGGTTGATCTGTTCATTGCCGTCACCAATGACGATGAAGCGAACATTATGTCCGCGATGCTGGCCAAGCGGATGGGCGCAAAAAAAGTGATGGTGTTAATCCAACGCCGCGCCTATGTTGACCTTGTTCAGGGGAGCGTGATTGATATCGCTATTTCGCCGCAACAAGCCACCATTTCTGCCCTGCTGAGCCACGTGCGTAAAGCCGATATCGTCGGTGTGTCTTCCCTGCGCCGCGGCATCGCTGAAGCAATCGAAGCGGTAGCCCACGGCGATGAAAGCACTTCGCGTGTGGTCGGCAGGGTCATTGATGAGATAAAACTTCCGCCGGGTACGATTATTGGTGCAATCGTACGTGGTAATGACGTTATGATCGCCAATGATAATTTACGTATTGAGCAAGGGGACCACGTAATTATGTTCCTGACGGATAAAAAATTTATTACCGATGTCGAACGATTGTTCCAGCCAAGTCCCTTCTTCCTTTAATTACAAAAGGCGTTCTGCGGAACGCTTTTTTATTAACCCTTTATTATTTAAGGCTAAATCCGCTCAGCTGAATTATTGTTAATAATGGAAATTGCATAAACATTTGTTAAACTTATAAACGTCAGCTGGCACAAGGAGAATAACATGAGCATTATTAAAGAGTTTCGCGAATTCGCGATGCGTGGAAACGTTGTTGATTTGGCGGTGGGTGTCATTATTGGTGCGGCGTTCGGTAAGATTGTATCGTCATTAGTTGCCGATATTATTATGCCACCGTTGGGCTTATTAATTGGCGGGATCGATTTTAAACAATTTGCGCTGACGTTACGCGACGCGCAGGGAGATGTTCCGGCTGTAGTGATGCACTACGGCGTGTTCATTCAAAATGTCTTTGATTTTGTGATCGTGGCTTTCGCCATCTTTATGGCGATCAAACTGATCAACAAATTGAACCGCAAGAAAGAGGAACCGGCTGCGGACCCGAAACCAACGAAAGAAGAAGTGCTGCTTTCTGAAATCCGCGACTTGCTGAAAGAACAGAATAACCGTTCTTAATCACGCGGCTAAAAGCAGAAGGCCAGTGGTAAAGAAGCGATTCGCTTGTTTGCCACTGGCCTCCCAGTTACCCCGTTTTGCATGTTTGTTTTTACGCAGATAACTTCCTTTCCCTTTTTTATTCTTCTCAACGCGCTGTCTGAACAGCGGGTCATGCAGTAATGCCTCAATGGCGTTATCATTAATTTGCCCTTTGGTGTGTTGATAGCGGCTCATCATTTTCTCCTGATGGGTGATGATACGGCGCGAGTGTAGATCCGAACGGTGATAAATTCAACAGCCTTTAACATTCTTGTCAGCCCCCTGCTCCAGGGTCTCCAGGATAGAGCAATAAACGCTGCTATGTGCGGTTCCGCAGCAGGCATCATTCAGTTTCTTAAGCGATCTCTGCATTGATTGTAGCTCTTCAATACGTGACTCTACTTCGCTGAGTCGAGCCTGGACAATACTCTTGGATTCCTGACAGGTGTGATGTTCAGGGTCAACGCGGATTGATAGCAGTTCGCGGATTGCCTCCAGGGTAAAACCCAGTTGGCGGGCATAGCGAATAAACTTCAGTCGCTGAAGATCGGTTTCGGTATACAGGCGGAATCCACCTTCTGTACGAACTTCATGATCCATCATCTGCTGCTTTTCATAGTAGCGGATGGTATCGGGCGTTACGCCAGCCAATTTTGCCAGTTCACCAATGCGATACATGGATAGTTACTCCTCGTTAAACCGATCTATCAATTTTTCTGCGTATTCTCCACGCATAAAATCGGTGCTTATGCCAGCCTGGCGCAATTTCAGTTCCATTAATGCGAGCCGACGACTTAATTCCTGATAGCGTTCATCTTCTTTGTGAATGCCTTTCAGCAGATCAACCAACGCCAGTGCTTCTTTACGCTGCTCGAGCTCAGGTGGCAAACAGCCTGCGTTCTTCAACAAGCGATAACCTGCACGTAGCTCTTCAGGGACAGCCGAATCATCGTCCAGCATCAAAGGCTCACCTTGCCCGGGTAAATAATCGAACTCACCGTTTCGCTGGGCATCAGCAATATGACGCTCTGCCCACAGGTCGACTAACCACATGACAGCACTCCGAAATACGCAGTAGGAATAAAACTATTGTAGAGAGATGGGGGAAGGGGAGATATAAAAAAACCCGCCGAAGCGGGTTTTTTTACGTTGCAACAGATTACTCTGCAGCAGCTTCTGCTTTCTCTGAACGATCAACCAGCTCGATGTAAGCCATCGGCGCGTTGTCGCCTGCACGGAAACCACACTTCAGAATGCGAGTGTAACCACCGGCACGGCTCGCGAAACGCGGGCCCAGTTCGTTAAACAGTTTTGCCACGATCTCGTTATCACGAGTACGGGCGAATGCCAGACGACGATTAGCAACGCTATCAGTCTTGGCAAGAGTAATCAGCGGCTCAACTACGCGACGCAGTTCTTTCGCTTTAGGCAGGGTCGTCTTGATGATTTCATGACGAACCAGTGAACCTGCCATGTTGCGGAACATAGCCTGGCGATGGCTGCTGTTGCGGTTCAGTTGACGACCACTCTTACGATGGCGCATGACCTTATCCTTCTCAGTAAAACCTTAACCTGTGATCCGGTTACTCGTCAGCAATGCTTGCCGGTGGCCAGTTTTCCAGGCGCATGCCCAGAGACAGTCCACGGGAGGCCAGCACGTCTTTAATCTCGGTAAGAGATTTTTTACCCAGGTTAGGCGTCTTAAGAAGCTCAACCTCGGTACGCTGTACCAGATCACCGATATAGTGGATAGCTTCTGCCTTAAGGCAGTTAGCAGAGCGGACAGTCAATTCCAGATCGTCAACAGGGCGCAGCAGGATCGGATCGAATTCTGGTTTCTCTTCTTTAACTTCTGGCTGACGTACATCACGTAAGTCAACAAAAGCTTCCAGTTGTTCAGCCAGGATGGTTGCCGCACGACGAATCGCCTCTTCAGGATCGATTGTGCCGTTGGTTTCCATTTCGATGACCAGCTTGTCCAGGTCGGTACGCTGTTCTACACGCGCTGCTTCAACATTGTAGGCAATACGCTCTACAGGGCTGTAGCAGGCGTCGACCAACAGACGGCCGATCGGGCGCTCATCTTCTTCCGAATGAATTCGGGAAGAAGCCGGCACATAACCGCGACCGCGCTGAACTTTGATACGCATGCTGATAGCTGCGTTTTCATCGGTCAGGTGGCAGATCACGTGCTGCGGCTTGACGATTTCGACATCACCGTCGTGGGTGATATCGGCTGCGGTCACAGGGCCAATGCCAGATTTATTCAAGGTAAGAATAACTTCATCTTTACCCTGAACTCTCACCGCCAGCCCTTTCAGGTTGAGCAGGATTTCCAGGATGTCTTCCTGAACGCCTTCTTTGGTGCTGTACTCATGAAGTACACCATCAATCTCAACCTCGGTCACCGCGCAACCCGGCATCGATGAGAGCAGAATACGGCGCAGTGCGTTACCCAGAGTATGGCCAAAGCCACGCTCTAAAGGCTCAAGGGTCACCTTGGCGTGCGTCGAACTCACTTGCTCGATATCTACCAGGCGCGGTTTTAGAAACTCTGTCACAGAACCCTGCATTGTGTCCTCTCTTTGGTACTAAGCTTTACTTGGAGTAAAGCTCGACGATCAGGTGTTCGTTAATGTCCGCAGACAGATCAGAACGCTCAGGCTGACGCTTGAACGTGCCTTCCATCTTGCCAGCATCAACTTCCAGCCAGGTTGGCTTTTCACGCTGTTCAGCCAGCTCAAGAGCGGCTTTCACGCGAGATTGCTTTTTCGCTTTCTCACGGATGCTAACAACGTCATTCGCTTTAACCTGATAAGAAGCGATGTTAACAACACGACCGTTTACCATGATTGCTTTGTGGCTAACCAGCTGGCGTGCTTCAGCACGAGTGGCGCCGAAGCCCATACGGTATACAACGTTGTCCAGACGACCTTCCAGCAGAGCCAACAGGTTTTCACCGGTGTTGCCTTTCAGACGTGCTGCTTCTTTGTAGTAGTTACGGAATTGACGCTCCAGCACACCGTACATACGGCGAACTTTTTGCTTCTCACGCAACTGCACACCATAGTCAGACAGACGCGGTTTACGCGCACCGTGCTGGCCAGGAGCTTGTTCAATTTTACACTTGGTATCGATCGCGCGAACGCCAGACTTAAGGAATAAGTCGGTGCCCTCACGACGGCTCAGCTTGAGCTTAGGACCCAAATATCTTGCCATTTTCTTTCTCCAACTAACCTGGAAAACGTAGCGTTATACGCGACGTTTTTTCGGCGGACGACAACCGTTATGAGGGATCGGAGTCACATCAGTAATATTAGTGATGCGGAAACCAGCGGCGTTCAGAGCACGAATAGTAGATTCGCGACCCGGACCCGGACCTTTGACCATAACTTCCAGATTCTTGATGCCGTATTCTTTTACGGCTTCTGCGCAACGCTCTGCCGCAACCTGAGCTGCGAACGGAGTGGATTTGCGAGAACCACGGAAACCGGAACCACCGGCTGTTGCCCAACCCAGCGCATTACCCTGACGATCGGTAATAGTCACGATGGTGTTGTTGAAAGAAGCATGGATATGAGCCACGCCGTCAGAGACTTGTTTTCTTACACGTTTACGTGCACGAATTGGTGCCTTTGCCATTATTCAATCACCCCGATTATTTCTTGATCGGTTTGCGCGGACCCTTACGGGTACGTGCGTTGGTCTTGGTACGCTGACCGCGAACCGGGAGACCACGACGATGACGCAAACCGCGATAGCAACCAAGATCCATCAGGCGCTTGATGCTCATGCTGATTTCACGGCGCAGATCACCTTCAACGACAAATTTGGCAACTTCGTCACGCAGCGTGTCGATTTGTTCTTCAGACAGCTCACTGATCTTAACATTTTCAGCGATGCCCGCCGCAGCTAAAATAGCTTTGGAACGGGTTTTGCCGACACCGAAGATCGAAGTTAATGCGATCACGGCGTGTTTTTGATCAGGAATGTTAATGCCTGCTATACGGGCCACTATGCACTCCTACTATTTAATATGTACGCACCATGCTGAAAAGCCCGTTTTCAGGATACTCAAATGGAAACGTACAGACATACAAAAGATTGGCTGGCTAATCTAGCCAGCTCAACCCAACTTTGCAAGAAAAATATGCGAATAAATCAGCCTTGGCGCTGTTTATGCTTCGGCTCGGCACTGCAAATCACACGGATGACACCATCACGCTTAACGATTTTGCAGTTACGGCATAATTTCTTGACGGAAGCACGAACTTTCATTTTTACTCTCCGTAACTTCTCGGGCGACCAATTATCGGCCGTAGCCTTTCAGGTTCGCCTTCTTCAATGCAGACTCGTACTGACTTGACATCATCAGAGTTTGCACTTGAGCCATAAAGTCCATAATCACGACAACAACGATAAGCAGTGAGGTCCCACCGAAGTAGAACGGTACTTTCATTGCATCACGCATGAACTCCGGGATCAGGCAGATAAAGGTAATATACAACGCACCAACCAGGGTCAGGCGGGTCATTACTTTATCGATATACTTCGCCGTTTGCTCTCCCGGACGAATTCCTGGTACAAATGCACCGGACTTCTTCAGGTTATCTGCTGTTTCACGCGGGTTGAAAACCAACGCCGTGTAGAAGAAACAGAAGAAGATGATCGCAGACGCATAGAGTAACACATAAAGTGGTTGCCCAGGCTGCAAATACAGCGAAATTGTTGTCAGCCAGTTCCAACCAGTCCCACCCCCGAACCATGACGCGATGGTTGCCGGGAACAGAATAATACTGGAAGCGAAGATTGCCGGGATTACCCCTGCCATATTCACTTTCAGCGGTAAATGTGTGCTCTGTGCAGCATAAACACGACGACCTTGCTGACGTTTCGCGTAGTTTACCACAATGCGGCGTTGACCACGCTCAACAAATACAACAAAGAACGTCACTGCAAATACTAATACTGCAACCAACAGCAACAGGAGGAAGTGCAGGTCGCCTTGACGCGCTTGCTCGATAGTATGGGCAATGGCTGGCGGGAGTCCCGCAACGATACCAGCGAAGATAATGATTGAGATACCGTTACCGATACCGCGCTCAGTAATCTGTTCGCCGAGCCACATCAGGAACATGGTCCCTGTAACCAGACTTACAACAGCGGTGAAATAGAATGCAAAGCCTGGGTTAATTACCAGGCCCTGCATACCAGGCATATTCGGCAGACCGGTAGCAATACCGATCGACTGGAATATTGCCAGCACCAGAGTACCGTAGCGGGTGTACTGGCTGATCTTACGACGACCAGACTCCCCTTCTTTCTTAATTTCTGCCAACGTTGGGTGAACCACCGTCAGTAGCTGGATAATGATCGACGCCGAAATATACGGCATGATCCCCAGAGCAAAGATAGAAGCACGGCTGAGAGCACCACCAGAGAACATGTTAAACATCTCAATGATGGTGCCTCGCTGTTGCTCAAGCAGTTTGGCAAGTACAGCGGCATCAATACCAGGGATCGGAATAAAAGAGCCAATACGGAACACAATAAGCGCACCGATTACAAACAGCAGTCTGCGTTTCAGCTCGCCTAAGCCACCTTTGGCACTTTGAAAATCTAATCCCGGTTGTTTAGCCATCTGCTACTTATTCCTCGATTTTACCGCCAGCAGCTTCGATAGCAGCACGAGCGCCTTTAGTAACACGCAGGCCACGAACAGTTACCGGAGTAGTGACTTCACCAGCCAGGATCACTTTCGCGAACTCGATCTGGATACCGATAATGTTAGCTGCTTTCAGCGTGTTCAGGTCTACAACACCGCCTTCCACTTTCGCCAGGTCAGACAGACGGATTTCCGCTGTAATCGCTGCTTTGCGAGAAGTGAAGCCGAATTTCGGCAGACGACGGTACAGAGGCATCTGACCACCCTCGAAACCACGACGTACGCCACCGCCAGAACGAGATTTCTGACCTTTGTGACCACGACCGCCGGTTTTACCGAGGCCAGAACCGATACCACGACCCAGACGGCGACCCGCCTTTTTAGAGCCTTCGGCCGGAGACAGAGTATTTAAACGCATCTCTTACTCCTCAACTTTAACCATGAAGGAAACCGCGTTGACCATACCACGAACAGCAGGAGTATCCTCGCGTTCTACGGTGTGACCAATACGACGCAGACCCAGGCCAAGCAGCGTTGCCTTGTGTTTCGGCAGACGACCGATTGCACTGCGGGTTTGAGTAATTTTAATAGTCTTTGCCATGGTTTATTTCCCCAGAATTTCTTCAACGGATTTACCACGCTTGGCAGCGACCATTTCCGGAGATTTCATATTTTCCAGACCATCGATAGTTGCACGAACCACGTTAATCGGGTTAGTGGAACCATACGCTTTAGCCAGAACGTTACGAACTCCAGCGACTTCCAGAACGGCGCGCATTGCACCACCGGCGATGATACCGGTACCTTCGGAAGCCGGCTGCATGAATACACGAGAACCCGTGTGAGTACCCTTAACTGGGTGCTGCAGGGTGCCGGTATTCAGCGCGACGTTAATCATATTGCGACGGGCTTTTTCCATCGCTTTCTGGATCGCTGCTGGAACTTCACGCGCTTTACCGTAACCAAAACCTACGCGACCGTTACCATCGCCTACTACAGTCAGAGCTGTGAAGGAGAAAATACGACCACCTTTAACGGTTTTAGATACGCGGTTTACCGCGATCAGCTTTTCCTGCAGTTCGCCAGCTTGTTTTTCGATGTGAGCCATCTTACACCTCTACCTTAGAACTGAAGGCCAGCTTCACGGGCAGCATCTGCCAGTGCCTGGACACGACCATGATATTGGAACCCGGAACGGTCAAAGGATACATCTTTGATGCCTTTTTCCAGAGCGCGTTCAGCAACAGCTTTACCCACAGCTGCAGCCGCGTCTTTGTTACCGGTGTACTTCAGTTGTTCAGCGATAGCTTTTTCTACAGTAGAAGCAGCTACCAGAACTTCGGAACCGTTCGGTGCAATTACCTGTGCGTAAATATGACGCGGGGTACGATGTACCACCAGGCGAGTTGCGCCCAGCTCCTGGAGCTTGCGGCGTGCGCGGGTCGCACGACGGATACGAGCAGATTTCTTATCCATAGTGTTACCTTACTTCTTCTTAGCCTCTTTGGTACGCACGACTTCGTCGGCGTAACGAACACCCTTGCCTTTATAAGGCTCAGGACGACGGTAGGCGCGCAGATCCGCTGCAACCTGACCGATCACCTGCTTATCAGCGCCTTTCAGCACGATTTCAGTTTGAGTCGGACATTCTGCAGTGATACCCGCAGGCAGCTGATGGTCAACCGGGTGAGAGAAACCTAAAGACAGGTTTACTACATTCCCTTTAACCGCTGCACGATAACCTACACCAACCAGCTGTAGCTTCTTAGTGAAGCCTTCGGTAACACCGATAACCATTGAGTTCAGCAGGGCACGCGCGGTACCAGCCTGAGCCCATCCGTCTACGTAACCATCACGCGGACCGAAGGTCAGTGCATTATCTGCATGTTTAACTTCAACAGCATCGTTGAGAGTACGAGTCAGCTCGCCGTTTTTACCTTTGATCGTAATAACCTGACCGTTGATTTTTACATCAACGCCGGCAGGAACAACGACCGGTGCTTTAGCAACACGAGACATTTTTTCCTCCGATTAGGCTACGTAGCAGATAATTTCGCCACCAAGACCAGCCTGGCGCGCTGCACGATCAGTCATAACACCTTTAGAGGTAGAAACAACTGCGATACCCATGCCGGCCATAACTTTCGGCAGCTCATCTTTACGTTTGTAGATGCGCAGACCTGGGCGGCTGACACGCTGAATGCTTTCTACAACAGCTTTACCCTGGAAATACTTGAGAGTAAGTTCCAGTTCCGGCTTGGTGTCGCCTTCAACTTTAAAATCTTCAATAAAACCTTCTTCCTTCAGCACGTTGGCAATTGCCACTTTCAGCTTGGAGGAAGGCATGGTGACCGCAGCTTTGTTCGCGGCCTGACCGTTACGGATACGGGTCAGCATATCCGCGATCGGATCTTGCATGCTCATCTGTCTTTACTCCCGTGATTCAATTGGTAATTACCAGCTAGCCTTTTTCAAGCCTGGTACTTCACCGCGCATAGCGGCTTCACGAAGCTTAATACGGCTCAACCCGAACTTGCCCACATAACCATGTGGACGACCTGTTTGACGGCAGCGGTTACGCTGACGAGACGGGCTGGAATCACGCGGCAGACTCTGCAGCTTCAGAACAGCGTTCCAACGATCTTCATCGGAAGCGTTCACATCAGAGATGATAGCTTTCAGTTCAGCGCGTTTCGCGAAGAATTTATCAGCTAAAGCTACGCGCTTTACTTCGCGTGCTTTCATTGATTGCTTAGCCATTCAGTAACCCTTACTTGCGGAACGGGAAGTCAAAGGCAGCCAGCAGAGCACGGCCTTCTTCGTCAGATTTCGCAGTAGTGGTAATGGTAATATCCAAACCACGCACGCGGTCGACTTTATCGTAGTCGATTTCTGGGAAGATGATCTGCTCACGGACACCCATGCTGTAGTTACCACGGCCATCGAATGACTTAGCGGACAGGCCACGGAAGTCACGGATACGCGGTACAGCAATAGTGATCAGGCGCTCAAAGAACTCCCACATGCGTTCGCCACGCAGAGTTACTTTACAGCCGATCGGATAGCCCTGACGGATTTTGAAGCCTGCAACTGATTTGCGTGCTTTGGTGATCAGCGGTTTTTGACCGGAGATTGCTGCCAGGTCAGCTGCTGCGTTATCCAGCAGTTTCTTGTCAGCGATCGCTTCACCAACACCCATGTTCAGGGTGATCTTCTCGACCCGAGGGACTTGCATGACAGAATTGTAGTTAAACTCAGTCATGAGCTTGTTAACTACTTCGTCTTTGTAGTAATCATGCAGTTTCGCCATCGTACTACTCCAAATTACTTGATAGTTTCGCTGTTAGACTTGAAGAAACGGACTTTTTTGCCGTCTTCGAATCTAAAGCCTACACGGTCGGCCTTGCCGGTTGCCGCATTGAAGATTGCAATGTTAGAGATCTGAATAGCTGCTTCTTTCTCAACAATGCCGCCTGGTTGGTTCAGGGCCGGAACCGGCTTCTGATGTTTTTTAACCAGGTTGATACCTTCAACAATGACCTTGCCGGAAGACAGGACATTTTTTACTTTACCGCGTTTACCTTTATCTTTACCGGTTAACACGATAACTTCGTCATCACGACGGATCTTCGCTGCCATGATTCGCTCCTTAGAGTACTTCTGGTGCCAGAGAGATAATTTTCATGAACTTCTCGTTACGAAGTTCACGAGTTACCGGCCCAAAAATACGCGTACCGATAGGCTGCTCGCTGTTATTGTTTAAAATAACGCATGCATTACCATCGAAGCGAATGACAGAACCGTCCGGGCGACGAACACCCTTCTTGGTGCGCACCACTACCGCCTTCAGCACATCACCTTTTTTGACCTTACCACGCGGAATTGCTTCCTTGATGGTGATCTTGATGATGTCGCCTACGCCTGCGTAGCGACGGTGCGAGCCACCCAGAACCTTGATACACATTACGCGACGTGCACCGGAGTTGTCGGCGACGTTCAGCATAGTCTGTTCTTGGATCATTTTAGTGCTCCGCTAATGTCAACTACTACTGAGACCCGAAAATCAGGCCATTAAAAAGCCCCATATATCGAGGGCGCGGCATTATAACACCACTCTCAAGATATGGGTAGAAAAAATAAACGGCTCATCGCTGAGCCGTTTATTCGTATCGAGAACGAGTACTGTATTACAGAACCGCTTTCTCTACAACGCGAACCAGCGTCCAGGACTTAGTCTTGGACAGCGGACGGCATTCACGGATTTCAACCTTGTCGCCGATACCGCATTCGTTGTTCTCGTCATGTACGTGCAGTTTGGTCGTACGCTTAATGAATTTACCGTAGATCGGGTGTTTCACAAAACGTTCGATAGCAACAACAATGGATTTCTCCATTTTATCGCTAACAACGCGACCTTGCAGAGTACGGATTTTATCGGTCATTACGCACCCGCCTTCTCAGTCAGTAAAGTCTTAACACGTGCAACATCACGACGCACTTGCTTCAGCAGATGAGTCTGTTGCAGCTGGCCACTTGCAGCCTGCATGCGCAGGTTGAACTGCTCACGCAGCAAGTTCAGCAGCTCAGCGTTCAGATCTTCAACGCTTTTTTCACGCAGCTCTTTTGCTTTCATTACATCACCGTCTTAGTTACAAAGGTGGTTTTGATCGGCAGTTTCGCGGCTGCGAGGCCGAATGCTTCACGGGCCAGCTCTTCCGGTACACCGTCCATTTCATACAGGACTTTGCCCGGCTGAATCAAGGCAACCCAATACTCCACGTTACCTTTACCTTTACCCATACGAACTTCAAGAGGCTTCTCGGTAATCGGTTTGTCCGGGAATACACGGATCCAGATTTTACCTTGACGCTTCACTGCACGGGTCATAGCACGACGTGCTGCTTCGATCTGACGTGCAGTCAGACGACCACGGCCAACAGCTTTCAGACCGAAAGTGCCGAAGCTAACATCCGTACCCTGCGCCAGACCGCGGTTACGGCCTTTGTGCACTTTACGGAATTTTGTACGCTTTGGTTGTAACATCAGCGACGCTCCTTATTTACGGCCTTTACGCTGCTGCTTTTTAGGTTGAGCAGCCGGTTCCGGTTGTTCAACAGCAGCCATACCACCCAGGATCTCACCTTTGAAGATCCATACCTTAACGCCGATTACACCGTAAGTGGTGTGCGCTTCAGAGGTGTTGTAGTCGATGTCAGCACGCAGAGTGTGCAGCGGTACGCGACCTTCGCGGTACCATTCGGTACGTGCGATTTCCGCGCCGCCCAGACGGCCGCTAACTTCAACTTTGATACCTTTAGCGCCCAGACGCATTGCGTTCTGTACAGCACGCTTCATAGCACGACGGAACATAACACGACGTTCCAGCTGAGAAGTGATGCTGTCAGCAACCAATTTAGCGTCCAGTTCAGGCTTACGAACTTCGGCGATATTGATCTGAGCAGGAACGCCAGCGATATCCGCTACGACCTTGCGCAGTTTTTCTACGTCTTCGCCTTTCTTACCGATAACGATACCCGGGCGAGCAGTGTGAATGGTTACACGGATGCTCTTAGCCGGACGCTCGATAACGATACGAGATACGGACGCTTTTGCCAGTTCCTTCGTCAGGTACTGACGTACTTTAAAATCGCTGTCCAGGTTGTCAGCGAATTCTTTGGTGTTCGCGAACCAGGTAGAGTTCCATGGTTTGACAATACCCAGGCGAATACCATTAGGATGTACTTTCTGACCCATTGCTAGTCTCCAGAGTCTCAGCGATCGGACACAACCACAGTAATGTGGCTGGTGCGCTTCAGGATGCGATCTGCACGACCTTTTGCACGCGGCATAATGCGCTTCATGCTCGGGCCTTCGTCTACGAAAATTTTCGCAACTTTCAGATCGTCAATGTCAGCGCCATCGTTGTGTTCAGCGTTAGCAATGGCAGATTCCAGTACTTTCTTGACCAGTACAGCCGCTTTCTTATTGGTGTAGGTCAGAATATCCAGGGCCTGCGACACTTTCTTACCGCGAATCAGGTCAGCAACAAGGCGAACCTTCTGAGCAGAAGAACGAGCATGGCGATGTTGAGCTAAAGTTTCCATCTCTTCCTCCTACCTTATTTCTTCTTCGCTTTTTTATCAGCAGCATGGCCGCGATAAGTACGAGTCGGTGCGAATTCACCCAGTTTGTGACCAACCATTTCGTCGGTTACAAAGACTGGAACGTGCTGACGACCATTATGGACAGCGATGGTCAAACCGATCATGTTAGGAAAGATCGTTGAACGACGGGACCAAGTGCGCAGGGGCTTCTTGTCTCCGCTTTCCACCGCTTTCTCTACCTTCTTCAGCAAGTGCAGGTCAATAAAAGGACCTTTCTTGAGAGAACGTGGCATGGCTTATCCTCTAAAATTATTTGCTACGGCGACGTACGATGAATTTATCAGTACGCTTGTTGCTGCGGGTCTTCTTACCTTTGGTCTGCAGGCCCCACGGGGATACCGGGTGCTTACCAAAGTTACGACCTTCACCACCACCATGTGGGTGATCGACTGGGTTCATCGCAGTACCGCGAACGGTAGGACGAACACCACGCCAGCGTGCAGCACCTGCTTTACCCAGAACGCGCAGCATATGCTCAGCATTGCCAACTTCGCCCAGAGTTGCACGGCAGTCTGCTTCGACTTTACGCATTTCACCAGAACGCAGACGCAGGGTGACATAAGCACCATCGCGAGCAACGATCTGAACGTAAGTACCAGCGGAACGTGCCAGCTGACCGCCTTTACCTGGTTTCATTTCTACGTTATGAACGGTAGAACCAACCGGGATATTGCGCATCGGCAGGGTGTTACCTGCTTTGATTGCAGCATCAACGCCAGACTGAATCTGGTCGCCAGCTTTCAGGCCTTTAGGGGCCAGGATGTAACGGCGTTCGCCGTCTTTGTACAGAACCAGCGCGATGTTCGCGGAGCGGTTCGGATCGTACTCAAGACGTTCAACTGTTGCCGGGATACCGTCTTTGTTGCGTTTGAAGTCAACAATACGATAAGCCTGCTTATGGCCACCACCGATGTGACGAGTGGTGATACGGCCATTGTTGTTACGACCACCGGATTTGCTGTTTTTTTCCAGCAACGGAGCAAAAGGTTTGCCCTTGTGCAGCTCAGGGTTAACCACTTTAACTACGTGGCGACGACCCGGAGATGTCGGTTTACATTTAACAACTGCCATTGTATTACTCCTCCGACTTACTCAGCGCCGCCAACGAAGTCCAGATTCTGGCCTTCTTTCAGGGTGACGTAAGCTTTTTTCCAGTCGCTACGACGACCGATACGCTGTCCGTGACGTTTAACTTTCCCTTTAACGACCAGGGTGTTAACGACTTCGACTTCGACTTCAAACAGTTTCTGCACAGCAGCTTTGATTTCTGCTTTGGTCGCGTCTTTAGCAACTTTGAGAACGATGGTGTTAGTTTTTTCCATCGCAGTAGACGCTTTTTCAGAAACGTGCGGTGCGCGCAGCACCTTCAGCAGACGTTCTTCACGAATCATGCCAGCATCTCCTCAACTTGCTTAACAGCATCAGCAGTCATTACGACTTTGTCGAAGGCGATCAGGCTAACCGGGTCGATACCCGTTGCATCGCGAACGTCAACCTTGTGCAGGTTACGTGCTGCGAGGAACAGATTTTCGTCCAGCTCACCGGTGATGATCAGCACATCTTCCAGAGCCATGTCTTTCAGTTTCTGTGCCAGCAGCTTAGTTTTAGGCGCTTCTACAGAGAACTTCTCGACAACGATCAGACGATCCTGACGTACCAGTTCGGACAGAATGCTCTTCAGCGCGCCGCGGTACATCTTTTTGTTAACTTTTTGACTGTGGTCCTGCGGACGAGCAGCGAAGGTCACGCCACCGGAACGCCAGATCGGGCTCTTGATAGAACCTGAACGCGCACGGCCGGTACCTTTCTGGCGCCATGGTTTTTTACCAGAACCAGTTACTTCAGCACGAGTCTTCTGAGCACGAGTACCCTGACGAGCACCAGCTGCATAAGCAACAACAACCTGGTGAACCAGCGCTTCGTTGAAATCACGACCGAAGGTAGTTTCGGAAACAGTCAGCGCGCTCTGCGCGTCTTTCAATACTAATTCCATTGCTATCCCCTTACGCCTTCACAGCTGGTTTAACGATCAGGTCGCTACCGGTTGCACCCGGGACCGCACCTTTCACCAGCAGCAGGTTGCGCTCAGCGTCAACACGTACTACGTCCAGGCTCTGAACAGTTACACGTTCGTTACCCAGCTGACCTGCCATTTTCTTGCCTTTGAACACTTTGCCCGGAGTCTGGTTCTGACCGATAGAACCCGGAACGCGGTGAGACAAGGAGTTACCGTGAGTAGCGTCCTGGGTACGGAAGTTCCAGCGCTTAACGGTACCAGCAAAACCTTTACCTTTAGAGGTACCGGTTACGTCAACTTTTTTAACTTCAGCAAACAGTTCGACGCTGATGTTCTGACCAACGGTGAATTCTTCACCCTCTGCCAGACGGAACTCCCACAGGCCGCGGCCAGCTTCTACGCCAGCTTTAGCGAAATGGCCAGCTTCCGGCTTGGTTACACGGTTTGCTTTTTTAGCACCGGTGGTAACCTGAATAGCACGATAGCCATCGTTAGCCAGGTCTTTAACCTGAGTAACACGGTTTGCTTCAACTTCGATTACGGTTACTGGGATAGAGACGCCATCTTCAGTGAAGATGCGGGTCATACCCACTTTTTTACCGACTAAACCAATCATTGTATCAACCTCTCAATCGCTCGATGACCTGATTAACCCAGGCTGATCTGCACGTCTACACCGGCAGCCAGGTCCAGACGCATCAGAGCATCAACGGTTTTCTCGGTTGGCTCAACGATGTCAACCAGACGCTTGTGAGTGCGAATTTCGTACTGATCGCGCGCGTCTTTGTTAACGTGCGGAGAGATCAGAACGGTAAAGCGCTCTTTGCGGGTCGGCAGCGGGATCGGACCGCGAACCTGCGCACCAGTGCGCTTGGCAGTCTCGACGATTTCCGCGGTTGATTGATCGATCAGACGATGATCAAACGCTTTAAGGCGGATACGGATTCTTTGGTTCTGCATGAGACCAGAGCTCCAATTATTTTATAGACGAAATGATTACTCCTCAAACCCATTACGATTGATGGGAGAGTGTAACCGTTCTTACGTAGCTCCCCGATTGGGAGCATTGTTGATGACCAAAAAGCGCCATCTGGTTCAGATCGAACCGCTGTCAATATTAGACAAGCCCGCGCATTATACGCAAATACCAGCGCGAAGCAAGGGGTGTTTAGAAATTAGTCATGATAATTTGCGGTGCCGGGCGCACGCCTTGCGGTAATAAATGTCATCACCTGAAAAATACCGGAAAGCGTCTCGCAGCGTGAGAATTTGCCTTTTGCGCTTACGTTCTACCCTGGCCAAACTCGTTGTCCTGAACAACTTACCGGAGTCGAGTATGGCTTATGCGCCCCTGCCCTTCTTTATTTTCTATACGCTCTTCACGCTGAAGCTTAGCTGGCATGACTGGCGTACCGGCCTGTTGCCTGACAAACTGACCTGCCCGCTCTTGTGGGGAGGTGTGTTGTATCATCTGTGCCTTTTCCCAGACCAATTATCCGTATCGTTGTGGGGTGCCATCGGTGGATACGGTGCGTTCGCGCTGATTTACTGGGGATATCGGGGCGTGCGCCACCGGGAAGGATTAGGCTACGGTGATGTGAAATTGCTTGCTGCGTTGGGCGCATGGCATGGCTGGCAGGTGCTTCCAGTATTGATACTCACGGCCTCGTTGCTGGCCCTGCTGTTTACTGGACTGTCAGCGTTCAAGTTGCGTAAATGGCAGGCAATAAAAAACCCGCTGCCATTTGGCCCATTTCTGGCCGCAGCGGGTTTCATCATATCCGGGCTTAGGGTATTTTAGTCTTCGACTTTGATTTGCGACTGCAGATAATTTTGCAGGCCAATCTTGCCAATCAGGTCAAGTTCGGTTTCCAGCCAGTCGATATGATGCTCTTCTTCACTGAGGATATTGATAAGCATATCGCGGCTCACATAGTCGTGAACGCTGTCGGCATACGCAATGGCTTCGCGCAGATCTTTCGCGCCTTCCAGCTCAAGGCGGAGATCCGATTGCAGCATCTCTTCCACATCTTCGCCAATTTGCAGTTTGCCCAGATCCTGGAGATTCGGTATCCCTTCGAGAAATAAAATACGCTCGATATATTTATCTGCGTGCTTCATCTCATCAATTGATTCGTGATACTCGATATCGTTGAGGCGCATCAGGCCCCAGTTTTTGAACATTCTCGCATGGAGAAAGTATTGATTGATTGCGACAAGCTCATTTCCCAATAATTTATTGAGATAATTTATAACCTTAACATCACCTTTCATTATGTAGTCCCTCCGCTTCCACTTATTGAAGCGTAGATCGGGCTACAGGGATGTCAAAAAAAGAATCAGGCTCAGGCGATTTCCTGATATTCAGGCATCTGGGTTAATTCGTCTTCCATCACTTCGCGGGCCGCACGTACGCACTTACCGCATTGATTTCCCACGGGTATAAATTTGCGTAATTGCTGGAAAGATTGAGGATGAAACTGGCGAACTACCTGGCGAATTTTTTTATCGCTTACACCGTTACACAAACAAACGTACATAATGACTCCCGCTTAATTTATGAACAGAGTGTAAATGAGAATGGTTATGATTACAATAGTAGATGACAAATGACGCAGCGGGTGCGCATTTTTAAATAAAAAATGAATGCTGGAATAATAGACAGCAAAAAGGGCGCCGAAGCGCCCTTTTTAAGCTCAAAACTAATTAATTAATAATTAGCTCATTACTTTAGCAACAACGCCCGCGCCAACGGTACGGCCGCCTTCACGGATTGCGAAACGCAGACCGTCGTCCATCGCGATCGGGTGGATCAGGGTAACAACCATTTTGATGTTGTCGCCCGGCATTACCATCTCTACGCCTTCCGGCAGTTCAATGGTGCCAGTCACGTCAGT
>NZ_VTZO01000035.1:0-34753 GCF_008369545.1 Pseudocitrobacter sp. 73
TAAGTTAGCGCTTATGGGATTGCTCCCCGCATAACGGCTATTTCTTCGTTTCGCAAGCGAGAACAGCCTTAAACTCAATACCGCGCTCCTTGACGCTCAATTCGCAGAGCGAATCTCCCATCATTAACGCCAATCCCAGCACCGTAAAACAGAGCACTATGATTGCCACAAGGGCGTATTTTGTCAGCATCGCGTTGCCTCCATGCGAAGAAGAGGCTACTATCCGATTGTTTGGGTCGGGTAGTCAGCCTCAGGTTGATAGTTAACATCTTCCTGGGGCCTCCTCTTTCCGACCTCCGCAGTAGCCTGAAGTCAGAAAGCCTCAGGCACCCGCCAGCAATCATACCCTTCACCGCGCAAAACACTGTTTATTTATACAGCTAATTTCATTTTTCGGAATACGTTTAGACAGGCATAAAAAAAGGTGCCGTTAAGCACCTTTTTGACATTTCTCATCCGCTTATTTGGCGATGGCTTTCTTTCTCAAGAACATCCAGCCCAGCCCCAGAATCACGAACCACAGCGGGGTGACGATCAGCGCCTGACGGGTATCGGTTTCCAGCGTCAGCAGGACGATAACGAACGCAAAGAACGCCATGCAGACCCAGCACATCACTTTACCCAGCGGCATCTTGTAGATCGATTTCTCGTGCAGATGCGGACGCTGTTTGCGGTACACCAGGTAAGAACACAGGATAATCGTCCACACGAACATAAACAGAATCGCGGAGACGGTGGTGATCATGGTAAACGCCGCGATCACGCTTGGGTTCACATACAGCAGCACCACGCCACCCAGCAGGCAGATACAGGAGAAGGTCAGCCCTTTCGCCGGTACCGCGCGTTTAGAGAGCTTGGCGAACGCTTTCGGTGCCACGCCGTCCTGCGCCAGGCCGAACAGCATACGGCTGGTTGAGAATACGCCGCTGTTCGCGGAAGACGCCGCTGACGTCAGCACCACAAAGTTGATAATGCTTGCCGCCGCAGGAAGGCCTACCAGCATAAACAGTTCGACGAACGGGCTCTTCTCAGGCACCACAGAACTCCACGGGGTGACCGACATGATGATGATCAGCGCGAAGACGTAGAACATGATGATACGAACAGGAATCGAGTTGATTGCACGCGGCAGGGATTTCTCCGGGTCTTTGGTTTCCGCTGCCGTCGTACCCACCAGCTCAATCCCCACGAAAGCGAAGACCGCTATCTGGAAGCCTGCAAAGAAGCCGCTAATGCCTTTCGGGAACCAGCCGCCGTCATTCCAGAGGTGCGCAAATGAGGCCTCGGTGCCGTTTGGTGCCTGGAAGTGCATCAGGATCATCACCAGGCCAACGACAATCAGCCCCACAATGGCGACGATTTTGATCATCGCAAACCAGAACTCCATCTCACCGAACATCTTCACGGTCGCGAGGTTCAGGCTCAGCAGCAGCACGACAACGGCGAGCGAAGCCACCCAGTCCGACAGCCCGGGGAACCAGAACTGCGCATAGGCGGTTATCGCCACAACGTCGGCCATGCCGGTGACCACCCAACAGAACCAGTAGGTCCAGCCGGTGAAATATCCCGCCCACGGGCCAAGCAGGTCGGCGGCGAAGTCGCTGAAAGATTTATATTCGAGGTTGGATAACAGCAGCTCGCCCATCGCACGCATCACGAAGAAGAGCATAAAGCCGATTATCATATAGACAAAAATAATCGACGGGCCGGCAAGGCTAATGGTTTTCCCGGAACCCATAAACAGCCCGGTACCAATTGCGCCACCAATGGCAATAAGCTGAATATGCCGGTTCGTGAGGTTTCGCCGCAGCGATTGTTCAGCCGGAGCCTGTTCTTCGTCGGCTGCGACTTTTATCTGATCTACCATGTAATTTTCTTCCTGTTGGTTCTGTCTGTGTTGTGCAGGCTCTTGTGGCCTTTATTTCATCTAATGAGACGATCCCATAAATAGGATGACTCGATATTAGGTAAGAATCGGCGGGATGAATACTATGATTTGAATATAATGTTAATTATATGTTGAAAGTGAGTGTTATATCACTCCAACTATGGGAATCACGTCACAAAAATACACGCAATAGATGTATTTGCAAGATAAAACTCCAGCAAATGTCTAACTTAAGAATTTACTACTCATTTTAAATATCCCCTCACCATAAGGAGAGGGGATGACGCGGGCTTACAGGATTTCCAGCAGCTCGACTTCAAATACCAGGGTACTGAACGGAGGAATAGATGCACCCGCACCACGTTCGCCATAAGCCAGCTCATGAGGAATTGTCAGTTCCCATTTAGAGCCAACCGGCATCAGGGTCAGCGCTTCGATCCAGCCTGCGATAACGCCGTTAACCGGGAATTCAGCCGGTTCGCCACGCGCAACGGAGCTGTCGAATACGGTGCCGTCGATCAGTTTACCGGTGTAGTGCACGCGAACATGGTCGGTGCGCGCCGGAATAGCGCCTTCACCCTGAGTCAGAACGCGGAATTGCAGACCGGATTCGGTGCTGTTTACGCCTTCTTTTTCACGGTTTTCTTCCAGGTATTTCACACCGTCTGCCGCCATCGCCGCAAAACGTTCTTTACGCACGGCATCAGCACGTTCGTGAATTTCACGCAGTGCACGGTGCACAGCTTCAACCGGCACAGCAGGCTGTTTGCCTTCCAGTGCGTCGGCGATGCCAGCTACCAGCGCTTCCGGCAGCAGGCCCTGCAAACCGGACTCGCTCAGTTGCTGTCCTACCTGCAGGCCGATACCGTAGCTTGCCTGTGCTTCGATGGTGTCAAAAGTCGGGGTGGCCATTGTCTTTCCTTTCTTCGGGTATAAAGTAGCGGGCAGCATAACAGTCATGCTCTTTACGGTAAACTTTGTGTCAGGAAAGATGACAAATCGCGGGGAAAAAGAAACAATGGGTTGTGAGAATAACCTTACCGATGCTTATGTTGCGAAAGCGCGCTTTGCCACGCCGTTCAGGCAGTTAGCCAGCTATACTCGTGACAAGGATAATAAAAGACGCGGAGCAGGAGGAAAACCATGCCCGGGCGATTTGAGTTAAAACCTACGCTGGTGAAGATTTGGCATGCGCCGGATAATCTTCGCATCATGGACCCGCTACCAACCATGCACCGTCGCGGCATTATTATTGCTGCACTGGCGGTGGTCATCGGCTTCCTGCTGCCGTCAAACGACGACACAACGTCCGACCCGGTAAGCCGCACTGCGCAGCTCGATGTGCAGTCACAATCACGCCCACAGCCCGATAACGCGCCAATGCAAACGCAACTGGTGACGCCAAGCAATGACCCCGGGCTGGTGGCGCCTGTTGAACCAGAGCCAATTCCGGAAGAACAACCGCAGGAGCAAGAGCAGGCGCAAAGCCAGCCGCAAACGCAGCCGTTCCAGGAAAATCAGGGCATCGACCAGCAGTGGCGCTCCTACCGCGTAGAACCCGGTAAAACACTGGCACAGCTGTTCCGCGACCATAATCTGCCGGCAACCGATGTCTATGCGATGGCACAGGTTGAAGGCGCGGGCAAGCCATTGAGCAACCTGCAAAACGGCCAAATGGTGCAAATTCGCCAGAATGCCAGTGGTGTCGTCACTGGGCTAACCATTGATACCGGAAATGGGCAGGTGCTGTTCACCCGCCAGCCGAACGGCAGTTTTATTCGCGCGCGGTAATGCTTTAGCCCGATGATGACATCATCGGGCTGACCTTACTTTTTGCTGACCTTATTTACCCACCAAATCCCCGAACACACCAGTACCAGCGCCACCGCGTATTTCACGTCGAGAATATTTTCACCGAGGAAGATAGCGGAGAGCACCGTTCCCGCGACCGGAATAACGAAGTTAAATGGCGCAATCATACTGACGCGGTTGTATTTGAGAATCACGCTCCACAGAGCGAAAGCGACGGATGAGAGGAAAATGAGGTAGGCGAGGATCGCCAGCGCCGTCGTGCTCTCGATGGCCAGATGCCCGCCCGTAAGATAGCCGCCCACCACCAGCGCGCCACCGCCGATCGCCAGTTGCCAGCCCGTCATGACCGTCGGGTCGACCGTTTGTGATATACGCTTGCCATACAACGTGGCTGCCGACAGGATAAAGGCGGCCAGTACGACAAAACCATCCCCCTGCCAGACAAAGCTGAAATCCGCCAGCGAGTGGTTGAAGTTCACCAGCATCACGCCGATAAAACCCAGCACGCAGCCGATGGTTTTGTTATAGCTCAGGCGGTCATTCTGATAGATAAAGTGCGCCAGCAGCACGCTGAAGAAGGTGCCTGTCGCATTCATGATGGACCCCTTCACGCCCGTCGTGAACGCCAGGCCGATGTAAAAGAAGGCGTACTGGATGGAGGTTTGCGTGAGGCCCAGCAGTGTGAGCTGACCGAACTGGCGACCGCTCAGACGCGCGATAGGTTTACGCTGCGCCAGCGCGAAAAGCAGCAACACCAGCCCGGCAAACAGAAACCGGTAGCCCGCAAAGACTATCTTCGACGGGATATCGTCAGTCGCGATGTGAAAGAGTTCATAACCGTTTTTGATGGCGGGGTAAGAGCTTCCCCACAGCAGGCAACAGAGTGTTGCACAGGCGTAAGCGACATGTTTACGCGCAAAGACAGGAGCCGGGCAGGCAGTTTCCATTCCATACACCAGAGTTAAAATAACGTTTCATTTATTATCATGGATTGTATGAGAAATAGCTACCATACCAGCATTAAAGCGGGTGCCATAAAAAGCAAAACGCCGGCACAGGGCCGGCGTCTTGTCGTGGTGATGAGTAATTAATTACTCAGCAACAACGTTTACAACCAGTTTAGCGAATACTTCGCTGTGAACCTGGAAGTCAACTTCATGCTCACCAGTGGTACGCAGAACGCCGTTCGGCAGACGAACTTCGCTCTTAGCAACAGCAACGCCAGCAGCAGAAACTGCATCAGCGATGTCGCGAGTACCGATGGAACCGAACAGTTTACCTTCGTCGCCAGATTTAGACGCGATAGTAACGGTGCCCAGTGCGTTGATTGCTTCAGCGCGTGCGTTAGCAGCAGCCAGAACGTCAGCCAGTTTAGCTTCCAGTTCAGCGCGACGTGCTTCGAAGAACTCAACGTTTTTCTTGGTAGCAGGAACAGCTTTACCCTGTGGTACCAGGAAGTTACGAGCATAGCCCGCTTTAACGTTAACCTGATCACCCAGGCTACCCAGGTTTGCTACTTTATCAAGCAGAATAACTTGCATTACCTTATCCTCTCAAAGTCGTATTAATGGACCGTGACCGATTACTGATGACGATCAGTGTACGGCAGCAGGGACAGGTAGCGAGCGCGTTTGATAGCGCGAGCCAGCTGACGCTGGTATTTTGCACGGGTACCGGTGATACGGCTTGGGACAATCTTACCGCTTTCGGTGATGTAGTTTTTCAGCGTAGCGATATCTTTATAGTCGATCTCTTGAACGCCTTCCGCGGTGAAACGGCAGAACTTGCGACGACGGAAATAACGTGCCATATGGCTAGTCTCCAGAATCTATCAATTCAATCTGCTCGGCATGCAGAACCATTTTTGTCAGGCCATTCTTTGCTTTGTGGCAAGAGATAAAACCCTGAACAGTTACTGCGCTACCGACCGTTATACTGTGAGTAATGGCCTGGTTTTCGTGTCCGCTAATAATAACGGGCATTTGGCACCACGCCTGCCGGTGAAAGCCGGCTTCCTCTTGCACAGAACGATGCTCAAGCACGAACTGGCAGTGAGGAATTCCTGATGGACTGACCTTTCGAAGGGGAGCCCTGCACACGGTGCCGGACAGCGCCAGACGGTTGGTCATCAGAAATTACTCTTCAGAATCCCCAGCTTCAGCATCATCTGCGGTTTCGTTTGCGAAATCATCGCGACGTTCACGACGCTCGTCTTTCGCTTTAACCATCGGAGATGCTTCGGTAACAGCGTGTTTAGTACGCATAACCATGCTGCGGATAACGGCATCGTTGAAGCGGAAGTTAGTTTCCAGCTCATCGATCGCTTCCTGCGGAGCTTCAACGTTCAGCAGAACGTAGTGAGCTTTGTGCAGTTTGTTGATCGGATAAGCCAGCTGACGGCGGCCCCAGTCTTCCAGACGGTGGATCGTACCTTCTGCTGCAGTGATTGCACCAGTGTAGCGCTCGATCATGCCCGGAACCTGTTCGCTCTGGTCAGGATGGACCATAAAAACGATTTCGTAATGACGCATCGAATTGCTCCTTACGGATTATTCAGCCTCCTGTCTGGGTCAGCCGCGGCCCATGGAGGCAAGGAACGTGTTAAAGGGCGGCTGAAAAATTGACGCGTCATAATACTGGTATGCCCCGTGAAACTCAAGGTGATTGCACAAATAATTCGCACAAAGCGTAAAGCAGGTCTAAGGCGATGATTTAGAATCAAACAGCATGAGATGCGCTGCTTTTTTGAACAACCCCATCAAAAATGGTCACGATTTGCCCTAAGAGAAATGATTACACTTTACTCAGAGAACAACCGTATTGAGAGGAGCGAAGTTACCGTAACGTCAGTGCTGAAGTGGAGCGTACAGGATGAAAAACATTACCATTGCCATTCTCGCGGCGCTGTTTCTAAGTGCAAACGTCTCCGCCGCCATCAAAATCGACGCCCATCAGGCTCGCAATATGGACGATGTGCAGAGCTTAGGGGTCATTTATATTAACCATAATCTCGCGACGGTCAGCGAGGCTGAGCTGGCGCTGAATAAAGAGAGCGATGCTCAGGGCGCGAAATACTTCCGCCCGATATTAATGCATGAGCCGGGGAGTAATGGCGTGATACATGCAAGTGCTGATATTTATCGTTAAGCATCATAACGATGCAGTAGAGAAAGGCCCCGTCGCCTGACCGATGACATCCCTGAGGAGATTCGGCAACGGGGCGCTTAGTTACTTCTGCCCGTAATAAGCGTTGGGACCGTGCTTCCGCATGAAATGTTTATTCATGAGATAGCTGTCGATGTGATTCAGTTGTGGGTTAATGCCGCGGGCTATCCACGCCATTTTCGCCACTTCTTCCATCACCACCGCGTTATGCACCGCATCGTGAGCATCTTTCCCCCAGGCGAATGGCCCGTGCTGATACACCACAATTCCCGGCGTATGCAGCGGCTCGGCGTCACCCAGCGTTTCGATAATCACTTTGCCAGTGTTTAGCTCGTATTCCCCCTGCACTTCTTCTTCGCTTAACCCGCGCGTACAGGGGATATCGCCAAAGAAGTAGTCAGCGTGCGTAGTGCCTAATGCCGGAATAGCCAGCCCCGCCTGCGCCCATGCGGTGGCATGCGTGGAATGGGTATGGACAATGCCGCCAAGCGACGGATAACGGCGGTAGAGCTCAAGATGCGTCGCGGTGTCGGAAGACGGACGATACTCCCCTTCCACCACCTTGCCGCTCATATCAACCACCACCATATCGTCTGCTTTCATGGTTTCGTAGGCAACGCCGCTGGGCTTGATCACCACCAGCCCGCGTTCGCGGTCAATGGCGCTGACGTTGCCCCAGGTAAAGGTCACCAGCCCGTAGCGCGGCAGATCCATATTGGCTTCAAATACCTGCTGTTTTAGCTTTTGCATTATGCCGCCTCCACCATGCCGGCTTTGGCCATGCGCGCTTTCACCCAATCACGCGCTTTCGCCACTTCTGCCGCCGGGTCTTCCGCCGTTTCGCTCCACATCTCAATCAGGTACGGCCCGCAATAACCACTCTGTTTGAGCGTTTCGAAGCAACGTTCGAAATCCACTACGCCTTCGCCAAACGGGACGTTTTTGAAGACGCCTGGTTTGGTGTCTTTCACATGCACCGCGACGATATGCCCGATTCCGGCCTGCAATTCCATCTGCACGTCGTTGTCCCACGCCGACAAGTTGCCGATATCCGGGTAGAGCTGGAACCACGGGTTGTTAAGATAGTGCGCGTAACCCAGCGCCTTGCTGATGGAGTTCATCAACGGGTAATCCATGATCTCCATTGCCAGCGTCACCTGCGCGCGGCTCGCCATCTCAACGCTCTCTTTCAGGCCGTCACGGAAACGACGACGCGTTTCGTTATTGGCTTCCTGATAGTAAACGTCGTAGCCCGCCAGTTGGATCACGCGAATACCGACATCCTGGGCGAACTGGATAGCTTTGCGCATAATCTCCAGCCCCTGCGCCCGCACTGCGTCATCTTCGCTGCCCAGCGGGAAACGACGATGAGCAGAAAGGCACATGGATGGTACGCGCACGCCGGTTTCAACAATCGCGTTCACCAGCGCCAGACGCTGCTCGCGGCTCCAGTCAAGGCGCGAGAGGCGATCGTCCGTTTCATCTACCGACATCTCGACAAAATCGAAGCCTAACGTTTTTGCCAGTTGCAGCCGTTCCAGCCAGCACTCCCCGGCGGGGAGCGCTTTTTCGTAGATGCCAAGCGGGATTTGTTTGGACAACATATCCGCTCCTTAGCCCCACAGTTCGGCGATGGAACGTTTGAACTGACGCGCGGCTTCAACCGGAGAGGCGGCATCACGGATACTACGCCCAGCGATAAACACATGAATCGGAATGCCTTTGAACAGCGGCAGGTCTTCCAGCGCCAGGCCACCGGTGACGGTGACTTTGAAGCCCATATCGGAAAGACGTTTGATCGCGGTGATATCCGCTTCGCCCCACGCCACGCCTGCGGCCTGCGCGTCACGGCTGCGGTGATAAACCACCTGCTGGATACCTGCGTCGCGCCACTGCTGCGCCTGTTCCCAGGTCCAGTAACCGGTCAGTTCGATCTGCACGTCGCCATTAAACTCTTTTGCCACGTCCAGCGCGCCTTTGGCGGTGTTGATATCTGCACAGCAAATTACGGTCACCCAGTCAGCGTTGGCTTCAAAGCACATACGAGAAAGGATTTTGCCCGCATCGGCGATTTTGGCGTCTGCCAGCACGATTTTGTGCGGATAAAGCGCTTTCAGATCGCGAACCGCACGCACGCCTTCGCCCACGCACAGAATGGTGCCCACTTCGATAATGTCGACTTCTTCGGCAATCAGGCGAGTAGTTTCGTAGGCGCTAGCCATAGTCTGGTTGTCCAGCGCGACTTGCAACATCGGTAATGACATCTTTAATTCCTTCTTAAGCTGCCGCGTTGGTGCGGTCAATAAGATCCAGGACTTCCTGCTCGGTACGGCAGGCGCGTAAACGGTCGAAATTCTCTTCATCTTCAAACAGGTTGACGATCTGCATGATGCCCACTTCCTGATGCGTGTTGGCATCGACCGCCGCCATGGTGATGAGGATATCCACCGGGTCGTTATCTTCGTGGTTGAACTCCAGCGGCTTTTTCAGCGTCACCAGCGCAAAACCGGTTTTCTTAACGCCCTCTTCCGGGCGACCATGCGGCATTGCCAGGCCCGGTGCGAGCACAAAGTACGGGCCGTGTTGTTCAACCGCATCCAGAATCGCCTGGTAGTAACGCGGCTCTACCACATCTGCCGCCACCAGCAGGTCAACGCCGATTTTCACTGCGTCCTGCCATGTCTCAGCTTCAGCCTGCAGACGGATAGATTTATTCTCCGCCAGCGAATCACGTAATTTCATAGCGCGCCCTTACTTCACGTCCTGCGGGAAATGTTCTTTGATCACTTCCAGCAGTTTCGGGCCAAAGTCAGCAGGAGAGAGCATGTTGCGCACGCCAACGACATATTTGTTGCCGGTCACGGTGATTTCACCCGCGATGTGGGTAGAAGCGATGATGATATCCGCGCCGCTCAACTCGCTTTTGTATTCGCCAACCGCGCAGCTGTTTACCGTGTGGTCGATGTTCGACTGGGTTAAAAACTGGTCCACTTTCATTTTCATGATCATGGAACTGCCTTGTCCGTTACCACACACAGCCAGAATACGTACGGTCATAATTAAAACTCCTTATTAAGCAGACTGTTCTGCCAGTTGTTTTTCTGCATCTTCTTCTGCGCGCAGCGCGCGGCCAGCGAAGAACATATAAGCCAGTGCAATGACAATGATGACGGCCATAAAGGCGATGCCGATGGAGAAGAAGCCCTGCATCATCGGCGGTGCCAGAATCGACCAGTCCGCCATGCCCATCCAGGCGCTCATACCGGTGAGTTTCACCGCCCAGACGCAACCAAAGATTTCAATCATCCCCATCACCAGACAAATCTTCAGCGCCGCGCGCCAGCCACCGAAGTGGTTAGCAAACACGCCGATAGTGGCGTTAGAGAAGAACATCGGGATAAAGCCAGGGATAATCAGAATGGAAGAGCCGCAGGCGACCAGGATGCCAACTGCAATCAGTTGACCGATGGTGCCCCACATAAAGCCCCAAACCACAGCGTTCGGCGCGAAGCTATAGATGGCCGCACAGTCAATCGCCAGAACCGCACCGGGGATCAGGCGCTGGGAGATACCGTTAAACGCTTCAGATAGTTCCGCCACAAACATGCGCACGCCCTGAGTGATGATGAAGATCGCCACCGCAAAGGAGAAACCGGTTTGCAGGATGTACACCGTCCAGTTCACTTTACCTGCCATCGCCTGCACGGTGTCGATACCGAAGGAGAGCAAAATGGCACCAAAGAAGATGGTCATGACAATCGCCGTGGAGACGATGTTGTCGTGGAAAATGTTCAGCCAGCCTGGCAGTTTGAGGTCTTCAACGCTCTCCTCTTTTTTGCCGAGGAACGGCGCAACTTTATAAGCAATCCATGATGCAAACTGCTGCTGGTGACCGATGGAGAAACCACAGCCGTCCGTCACTTCCTGAGTCGGCTTATACATCATGTTGGAGGTAATACCCCAGTAGAGCGAAACCAGAATCGCGGTGCAGATAATGGTGGTCCACATGGAGTAACCGAAAATAAACAACGTAACGGCAATCAGCCCCGCCTGCTGGAACATGATATGCCCCGTCAGCATGATGGTACGAATACCGGTAATGCGACGCAGCAGCACGTAACAGATGTTCAGCGCCAGAGCCAGCAACACCGCGTACCCCACCCAGCTATAGGCATCGCCCATGCGCTCAATGGTCGCCATCATCGAAGCGTAAGTATCTGAAATCGCCCCGTTGATGCCATAAACTTCCGACATTTTCGCCACCACCGGTTTGAAGGTGCTGGTCAGGATGCCGGACCCGGCCTGCAGCAGCATAAAACCGATAATCGTTTTGATGGTGCCTTTGATAATCACGCTGACGCTTTTACGCAGCAGGATGTAACCCAGGCAAGTCACAATACCCAGCAACAGCGGGGCATTGGTCATTACCTGATTAAAAAAGACGGTAAAGATGTTGTAGAGGATATCCATAACGCTCTCCGGGATTGAAGGCGCAGCGGTCAGCGTGCGTCTGTCTGTTTTGTACGCTCACTCTAATAATCAAAAGTAATCACAACAAGATTTAATTTGATTAAATGTGACTTGCGCCGCAATAATAACCACCATCAAAACATGGAGAAAAATGATTCTGATTATCGATAAGATAATTTCTTTAAAATCATGAAAATACCCATAAAACACTTTGATTCAAACCGTTACAAAAAACACAAAGGGACGTCGTCTCCTGCACATCTTGTGATCAAAGCCCGTTGCATTCTTGAAAAAACAGCGTCATTATCAATCATAACAAATCACTTAATGACGTATTTTGAGAACACAGAGAGGGATAAATCATGAGTAAAGTAGAAACCATCACGCGTGAATCCTGGATCCTGAGCACCTTCCCGGAATGGGGCAGTTGGCTGAATGAAGAAATCGAGCAGGAGAAAGTCGCACCGGGAACATTTGCGATGTGGTGGCTGGGATGTACCGGTATCTGGTTGAAATCTGAGGGTAACACCAATATCTGCGTCGATTTCTGGTGCGGGACTGGCAAGCAGAGCCACGGCAACCCGCTTATGAAGCAAGGTCACCAGATGCAGCGCATGGCAGGCGTGAAAAAACTGCAGCCTAACCTGCGCACCACCCCATTTGTTCTTGATCCGTTTGCCATTCGTCAGATCGACGCCGTACTCGCCACCCATGATCATAACGATCACATCGACGTCAACGTCGCCGCCGCGGTTATGCAAAACTGCGCTGATGATGTCCCGTTTATTGGGCCGAAAACCTGCGTGGATTTATGGATCGGCTGGGGTGTGCCGAAAGACCGCTGCATCGTGGTTAAACCGGGCGACGTGGTGAAAGTAAAAGATATCGAAATTCATGCGCTTGATGCATTCGACCGCACGGCGTTAATCACCCTGCCAGCCGATCAAAAAGCGGCGGGCGTACTGCCTGACGGCATGGACGAGCGCGCGGTGAACTATCTGTTCAAAACGCCGGGCGGCACCCTGTATCACAGTGGCGATTCCCACTACTCTAACTACTATGCGAAGCACGGTAACGAGCATCAGATCGACGTGGCATTAGGTTCATACGGTGAAAACCCACGTGGTATCACCGACAAAATGACCAGCGCTGATATCCTGCGTATGGCAGAAGCGCTGAATACGAAAGTGGTGATCCCGTTCCACCATGATATCTGGTCAAACTTCCAGGCCGATCCGCAAGAGATCCGCGTGCTGTGGGAGATGAAAAAAGATCGTCTGAAGTATGGCTTTAAGCCGTTTATCTGGCAGGTTGGCGGCAAATTCACCTGGCCGCTGGATAAAGACAATTTTGAGTACCATTATCCGCGTGGTTTCGACGATTGCTTCACCATTGAACCGGATCTGCCTTTCAAATCATTCCTGTAATCCACTGCCTTGCCGGATAGATCCTATCCGGCTCTTTCCTGACATAGTATTTTCACGACATTTCAAATATCATCTTTGCTCATCATTTTTTATCGGATTAGCTCATGACGGAAGCGCAAAGGCATCAAATTTTACTCGAACTGCTGGCGCAGACAGGCTTTGTCACCGTAGAACAGGTGATGACCCGACTGGGGATTTCACCGGCCACCGCCCGCCGGGACATCAACAAGCTTGATGAAAGCGGCAAACTGAAAAAAGTGCGCAACGGTGCCGAAGCTATCAATCAACCGCGCCCGCGCTGGTCACCGATGAATATTCATCAGGCGCAGAATCACGATGAGAAAGTGCGTATCGCCAGAGCCGCATCCCAGCTGGTGATGCCCGGTGAAAGCGTGGTCATTAACTGCGGGTCAACCGCTTTTCTGCTGGGGCAGGAAATCTGCGGAAAACCGGTGCAAATCATCACTAACTATTTGCCGCTGGCGAACTATCTGATTGAGCAGGAACATGACAGCGTGATCATCATGGGCGGGCAATACAACCGCAGCCATGCGATTACGCTCAGCCCTCAGGGCAGCGAAAACAGCCTTTACGCAGGCCACTGGATGTTCACCAGCGGTAAGGGTCTTACCGCCGAAGGGTTGTATAAAACCGACATGCTCACCGCGATGGCCGAGCAAAAGATGCTCAATGTTGTCGGTAAACTCGCCGTGCTGGTCGATAGCAGCAAAATCGGCGAGCGAGCAGGCATGCTGTTCAGCCGCGCCGATGAAATCGATATGGTTATCACCGGCAAGCAGGCTGACCCGGATATCCTCAAAGCGCTGGAAGCACAAGGCGTGCAGGTGCTGCGCGTTTAGAGATGGCGCGTAAAGAAATCCACGGTGCGGGTTAAGGCTTCTGGTGTAATGCGATGACGCACGCCAGCTTGCCAGACACAGGTCAAATTAGCGTCCAGTTGGTCGCGCTTCAACGCCTGCTGCAGTCGAAATGTTTCATCAGGCGGCACCACATCGTCAGCATCACCGTGCCAAAGCAGCAGTGGCCTGTCTGCGACACGGGCGAGTTGCTGGCTGACATCCCACTCGGCCAGCAGCGGCGCAAGGCCAGCACGCTGCGCTTTCGCGGGTGGGAATAGCGTTGTGGACAGCGAACTGAAATAGCCCGACCCCATCAGGCTGGCCACGCATTTAAGCTCAGGATGATGCGTCATGATCCCCAGTGCCGTCATTCCGCCCATCGAGGCCCCTGCCACCGCAAGACGCCCCTCGCTCACCAGTCGCTCACGGTATAGCGCTTCCTGCAATGCCGGAAACTCATGAAAGTTTTGCAGTAGAATCTGCCAGAAGTGCTGTAACCGTTGCTGCTCGTCACCGTTAAAGCGCGTTCCGTGTTCGGCCGCGCTCGGCATCACCACGCGAAAACCGGCCTGCGCCAGCGCGACAGCAAAATAGCTGTAAACCATGTTTGAGGAGGTAAATCCATGATAAAACACGATGCATGGCAGCGGTTGTTCGGCGCAGCCTTTCGGGAACGCATGCAGGATTTCATTCCCCGCGAGCATGCGCATTTCCAGTTCAATCATCGGTTGCCTCCTTCCGGCATACTGAATATCAGGCAAAGCAGTGGGGCTTTAGCAGATGATCCTTTGTCTGATTTTTAACATTGAGAACCCAGTTGCACTTTCGTGAGATTTTCATTCGAAAATAGCGCTTGAGATAACAAATCGGGAACATTCCCCTAATGGGAATTTCCTTATACCACTACACTGTGAATATCAGGAAACGGGATATGGTTATGCGTCGCTTTACTCCTCTGTTACTGGCGTTACTGTTGAGCAGTTGCAGCATTCTGGAAGGTACGCCTACGGCCCCTCCAGCGGCAACGGATACTCCACAAGAGATTCGTCGTAACCAGACGGAAGGTTTGCAGCGGATGGGCACCATCAGCGTCATGATATATGGCTCGCCAATGGATGTCGAAGCCGCGCTGAAAGCCAAAGCGACTGCGGCCAAAGCGGATTACTACGTCATCATAATGATTGATGACAGCACGGTGGTTCCGGGGCAGTGGTATTCGCAGGCCATCCTTTACCGTAAATAATGAACAACATTGTTGAATCATATTTACGCAGGTTTGTACCTTATTCACGTTTCCCTGATGCAATATGGCGTCACCAATAATTCATTCGAAGGAGCGAATGAAAGAATGCCCTGACGTCTGCTATGGACTGCCCAATTGGGTTTTGTATATGGAGCTGACGATGAAACGATCTCTTACCTTATCTACCCTGCTCTTCTCTGGCGGCGCAAATACAACTGCGGCACAGTCTGCAGAGTTTGCCAGCGCGGATTGTGTTACCGGCCTCAACGAAATCGGGCTGATTTCCGTGAACAATATTTCCGGTAGCCAGCAAGATGTCGAAGATGCCATCGCCCAGAAAGCGGATGAACAAGGTGCTTCCTGGTATCGCATTGTTCAGATGTACGAAGAGCAGCAACCGGACAACTGGCGAGCACAGGCGATTATCTATGCCTGAGACAATAAAACGCGTGGAAGAGTAACCGGCAGAAAGCCGCTCTTCCACGACGTCGCCTTTTCCTCACACGCCTCCTGTCGCCCTCAGCAGTACATCACTGATAACCTGTTCGTTAAGCAACACGCCGCCGCGCGTATCCAGCATCATTCGACACCAGGCCTGCGCCATCGGTGGTGACGCATATTTCAGCATCTGCGCGCCCGTACCCAATAAATAGATTTGCATCGCAATTTCGCGCCCCTGTGCTTCCGACGGCTTGCGTAAACGCTGTTGCAACTGCCGCCACTGGCGATCGTAGTGGCGATCCTGGCCTTTCACGTCGCCGCACATCTCCGCCAGCAGTTCCAGCGCATCCGGCTGCTTTATCAGCACGCGCAGCACATCCAGGCACATGATATTCCCGGAGCCTTCCCAGATACTGTTCACCGGCATTTCGCGATAGAGACGCGGCAGTTCGCTCTCCTCGCAATATCCGGAACCGCCCAGCACTTCCATCGCCTCGGCGACAAACGGCATACCCGCCTTGCAGATGGCTAATTTCGCCGCTGGTGTAAACAGCCGCGCCCAAAGGCGCTCAGCCTCATGTGACTGCCGTCCCCATGCGCCAGCAAGGCGAAACAGAAACGCCGTTTGTCCTTCAAGCTGTAATGCCATTCGCCCCAGCACCTGGCGCATCAGCGGTAAATCGACCAGATTCTTGCCAAACGCCTGACGCTGGAAGGCATGATAAAGCGCCACCGACAGCGCCCGACGCATCATGCTGTGGCTGCCCATTGCGCAATCAAAACGTGTCAGGCCACCCATGCGTAGAATTTGCCGCACGCCCTCGCCCTCTTCGCCCAGCAGCCAGCCGATAGCGTCCTGAAATTCAACCTCACTGCTGGCGTTAGAACAGTTACCGAGCTTATCTTTCAGGCGTTCGATACGAATGGCATTGCGCTGCCCGTCGGGCAACAGACGCGGTACGAAGAAACAGGAAAGCCCGCCAGTGGCCTGCGCCAGCACCAGATGCGCATCGCTTTGCGGCACTGAGAAAAACCATTTGTGTCCCACCAGCCGATAGCTGCCGTCCGCCAGACGCTCCGCACGCGTGGTATTGCTTAACACATCCGAACCACCCTGCTTTTCTGTCATTCCCATACCAATCAGCAACCCGCGTTTTTGCCCGCCGGGCAACAAATGCGGATCGTAGCGATCGCTCAGAAGCGGCGTAAGCCACGCTTTAAACTCGCCTGGTAGCGCCTGTTGCAGCAAGGGAGTGGCAGCAAACGTCATGGTAATCGGGCACAGCGTTCCGGCTTCCACCTGCGCATGCAGCATAAAACGCGCGGCGCGGGCAACGAACGAGCCCGCTCGTGCATCCTCTTCCCACGGCAGGTTGTGTACCCGGTTGGCGCACAGCCCCTGCATCAGCAGATGCCACGCGGGATGAAAACGAACGTCGTCCAGACGCGTGCCGGTGGCGTCGTAGCGCAGAAGCTCAGGGGGATTGGTGTTGGCGAGCCGCCCAAGCTCCAGCGATTCGGCGGTACCCAGTTGCTGACCAATACTGGCCAGCAGATCGCTGTCCCAGCCTGCGCCTTCGCGGACCAGCGCCTCGCGCAATGCGCCATCGGACAAAAACAGATTGCTGTTATTTAACGGGCCAGGCTGATTAAAAACGGTGTGCGTTTGCCAGGACATGTGTCTCCCTCCGTCAAGTGGCAGTGCCTTAAGTATGGACAGAGGTAAGGATTTGGCGCCGGATGGCGGTCACAAAAAAGCCATCCCGTGGGATGGCTTGATTTCAATGCATGATGCATTAACCGCGCTGGCGTACCGCTTCAAACAGGCAGATGCCCGTTGCGACGGAAACGTTCAGTGAGGAGACGCTGCCCGCCATTGGAATACTGATCAGCTCATCGCAGTGCTCACGGGTCAAACGGCGCATACCTTCGCCTTCTGCGCCCATCACCAGCGCCATACGGCCGGTCATTTTGCTCTGATAGAGGGTGTGATCCGCTTCGCCAGCGGTACCGACGATCCAGATGTTTTCTTCCTGCAGCAGACGCATGGTGCGCGCCAGGTTGGTCACGCGGATCAGCGGTACGTTTTCCGCCGCACCACAGGCCACTTTCTTCGCGGTCGCGTTAAGCTGTGCAGAGCGGTCGCGCGGAACAATCACCGCATGCACGCCCGCCGCATCGGCGCTACGCAGGCAGGCACCGAGGTTGTGCGGATCGGTGACGCCATCGAGGATCAACAGGAACGGGTTTTCCAGCGAAGCGATCAGATCCGGCAGATCGTTTTCCTGATACTGACGGTCCGGCTTCACGCGCGCAATAATGCCCTGATGCACGGCACCTTCGCTTTTCTCATCCAGATACTGGCGGTTGGCCAACTGGATAACCACGCCCTGCGCTTCCAGCGCGTGGATCAGCGGCAACAAACGTTTATCTTCGCGGCCTTTTAAAATAAAGACTTCCTGAAAACGTTCAGGAGCGCGCTCCAGCAGGGCCTGGACTGCGTGGATACCGTAAATCATTTCACTCATTGATGGACTCGTTGTTAACTTTGTTATCAGGTCACCCTCACCCCGCCCTCTCCCTGAGGGAGAGGGGGAAAACCGGCGCCGGACCAAACATCGGCTCGATCGGTTCCCTCTCCCTTTGGGAGAGGGTTAGGGTGAGGGGCGAATTTTACTCCGCCACTTTCTTCTTCGCTGCGCGTTTTGCTTTCGTCGCAGCGGCGATTTTTTGCGTTTTCGCCGATGGCTTCTTCGCTTTTTTCGCGGCTTTAGGTTTCTGCTTTTTCTCACCGCGGAATGCGCTGTCCGGCTCAAAATTCACTTTCTTGCCAACCTGACGACGGCGACTGCCGTTTTTATTCGCCGGGCCTTTCTTCGCTTTTTCGCGTTCAGTTTTGCCGACATTACGCGGCGCGCGTTCGCTGGAAATCAGCGAGAAGTCAATCTTGCGCTCGTCCATATTTACCGCTTCCACGCGAACTTCTACGCGGTCGCCCAGACGATAGGTCTGCCCGCCGGATTCACCAATCAAACGCTGACCAATCTGGTCAAAACGATAGTAATCGTTATCCAGCGATGAAACGTGGACCAGGCCATCGATAAACAGCTCATCAAGACGGACAAAGAAGCCGAAGCCGGTCACGCTGGCAATCACGCCTTTGAAGACGTTACCCACCTGATCCTGCATGAAGTCACACTTAAGCCAATCCGCGACGTCACGTGTGGCTTCATCAGCGCGGCGTTCGGCCATAGAACAGTGCTGACCGAGTTGCAGCATCTCTTCCATCGAGTAGTGATAGCCACCGGTCTCCGTGGTGTTGCCTTTATGGCCCTGCTCTTTCGCCAGCAGATACTTAATGGCGCGGTGCAGCGACAGATCAGGATAACGACGGATCGGCGAGGTAAAGTGCGCGTACGACTGCAACGCCAGGCCGAAGTGACCCCGGTTTTCCGGGTCGTAAATCGCCTGCTTCATCGAACGCAGCAACATGGTTTGCAGCATTTCGGCGTCAGGACGGTCAGCGACGGATTCCAGCAGCTCGGCGTAATCGCGCGGCTCCGGCTTATTACCGCCAGGCAGTTCCAGACCCAGCTCCGACAGAACCGAACGGAATGCGGTAATCGCTTCCGTCGTTGGCTTATCGTGAATACGGAACAGCGCCGGTTCTTTCGCTTTCTCAACGAAACGCGCCGCCGAGATGTTCGCCAGAATCATGCACTCTTCAATCAGTTTGTGCGCATCATTACGCTGCGTCTGCTCAATGCGTTCGATACGACGTTCTGCGTTGAAGATAAACTTCGCTTCTTCGCTTTCGAACGAGATACCGCCGCGTTCAGCACGTGCCTGGTCCAGCACTTTATAGAGGTTATGCAGCTCTTCGATGTGCTTAACCAGCGGCGCATACTGCTCACGCAAATCCTGATCGCCCTGCAGCATATGCCACACTTTGGTGTAGGTCAGACGCGCGTGCGAGCTCATCACCGCTTCATAGAATTTATAACCCGTTAAGCGGCCTTTGGATGAGACGGTCATTTCGCAGACCATACACAGGCGGTCAACCTGCGGATTCAGCGAACACAGGCCGTTAGAGAGCACTTCCGGCAGCATCGGTACAACCTGCGACGGGAAGTAAACGGACGTACCACGGTTGCGCGCCTCTTTGTCCAGCGGGGTTGGAGGACGAACGTAATAGCTTACGTCGGCAATCGCCACCCACAGACGCCAGCCGCCACCGCGTTTTTTCTCGCAGTAAACCGCATCGTCAAAGTCACGGGCGTCTTCACCGTCGATAGTCACCAGCGGTAAATCACGCAGGTCAACACGGCCAATTTTCGCTTCTTCCGGCACCTGCTCTTTCAGCCCGGCAACCTGCGCTTCTACCGCTGGCGGCCAAACGTAAGGGATTTCATGCGTACGCAGCGCCATGTCAACGGCCATGCCGGTGCCCATGTTATCGCCGAGCACTTCGACAATTTTACCAATCGCCTTGGTGCGGCGGGTTGGGCGCTGGGTCAGTTCAACCACCACCACAAAGCCCATACGCGCGCCCATCACCGCCTCTGGCGGGATGAGAATATCAAAGCTCAGGCGACTGTCGTCGGGCACAACAAAACCGACGCCCGCATCGGTGAAGTAGCGGCCAACGATTTGCCCGGTTCTCGGCTCCAGCACGCGCACAATACGCGCTTCGCGACGGCCCTTACGGTCCGCGCCCAGCGGTTGCGCCAGCACCTGGTCGCCATGCATGCAGACTTTCATCTGCTCGCTGGAGAGATACAGGTCGTCTTTACGCCCCTCTACGCGCAGGAAGCCATAGCCATCACGATGACCGATAACCATGCCTTTCAGCAGGTCGAGGCGCTCCGGCAGCGCATAGCACTGGCGGCGGGTAAAGACGAGTTGCCCATCACGCTCCATGGCGCGCAGGCGACGGCGAAGCGCTTCTATCTGCTCTTCGCCTTCAATGTTCAGTTCAACCGCCAGCTCTTCACGATTGGCAGGTTTTTCACGTTTTGTTAAATGATCGAGGATAAATTCCCGGCTCGGGATAGGATTGGCGTATTTTTCAGCTTCGCGGTCCAGGAAAGGGTCTTGTGACATATCGGTTCCTCCGTTGTCATCTTTGGCAGAGATTTTCGTCACTCCACCATCAATAATTTATAAAGCGGTTGATTCTCTTCAACCAAATCGGCCAGTGTGTAGTTATCCAGTTCCTTGAGAAAACTTTGCACGGCTTGAGAAAGTGCCTGTTTCAATCGACAGGCTGGTGTGATGTGGCAGAACTCACTGCTGCAATTCACCAGCGAGAGAGGTTCCAGTTCGCGGACAACGTCGCCTACGCGAATCGTCTCCGCCGGCTTGCCCAGCCGGATCCCGCCATTTTTCCCCCGCACTGCCGTCACGTAGCCCGCGCGGCTTAGCTGGTTGATGATTTTCACCATATGGTTACGTGACACGCCGTAGACCTCTGTCACTTCAGAGATACTGGTCATCTTGCCATCTGGCAACGACGCCATGTAGATAAGCGCACGTAATCCATAATCGGTAAAGCTTGTTAACTGCACATCAACCTCAGGGGAACAGGAACTCGGGAAGAATAATTTCGAATATTTATATTGATGATAAACCAGCCACCAGCCAGGTCGCTAATTTTTTCGGTGCGGGAAGGAAAAAAGCGCGGATCTTGCAAGATATTAAGCCGGATACAGCGCAATGTGCATTATCCGGCCTACAGGCCCGGTGACTCTCGTTACCGGGCATTTCCATTCATTATGCGTCGAACGGGTCGCGCAGAATCATGGTTTCGGTACGGTCCGGGCCGGTAGAGATAATATCAATCGGCACACCGGTCACTTCTTCGATACGCTTGATGTAGTTCAGCGCTGCCTGTGGCAGGCCGCTACGCTCTTTCACGCCGAAAGTGGATTCAGACCAGCCAGGCATGGTTTCGTAAATCGGTTCGATACCTTCCCAGTCGTCTGCTGCCAGCGGAGTGGTGGTAACTTCACGACCATCCGGCATACGGTAAGCCACGCAGAGTTTAACCTCTTTCAGGCCGTCCAGTACGTCCAGTTTGGTCAGGCAGAAGCCAGACAGGGAGTTGATCTGCACCGCGCGGCGAACCGCAACGGTATCCAGCCAACCGGTACGACGGCGACGACCGGTGGTTGCACCGTATTCGTTACCCTGTTTGCACAGGAATTCGCCTGTGTCATCAAACAGCTCAGTCGGGAACGGACCCGCACCCACGCGAGTGGAGTAAGCTTTGATGATACCCAGTACGTAGTCAACATAACGCGGGCCCAGGCCGGAGCCGGTCGCCACGCCACCCGCAGTGGTGTTGGAAGATGTTACGTACGGATAGGTACCGTGGTCGATATCCAGCAGCGTACCCTGCGCGCCTTCGAACATGACGAAATCGCCACGTTTGCGCGCCTGGTCCAGCAGGTCAGACACATCAACAACCATACCGGTCAGGATGTCGGCAACCGCCATGACATCGTCCAGCACTTTCTGGTAGTCAACTGCGTCGACTTTGTAGTAATTCACCAACTGGAAGTTGTGATATTCCATCACTTCTTTCAGTTTTTCAGCGAAGGTTTCTTTGTCGAACAGATCGCCAACACGCAGACCGCGACGCGCGACTTTATCTTCATAAGCCGGGCCGATACCACGACCGGTAGTACCGATCGCTTTCGCGCCACGCGCTTTCTCACGTGCGTTATCCAGCGCAACGTGATAGTCGAGGATCAGCGGGCATGCTTCAGAGAGCAGCAGACGTTCACGAACCGGGATACCACGGTCTTCCAGTTCTTTCATCTCTTTCATCAGCGCAGCAGGAGACAGCACTACGCCGTTACCGATGATGCTGGTGACGTTTTCGCGAAGAATACCTGATGGAATAAGATGGAGGACGGTTTTTTCACCGTTGATTACGAGAGTATGGCCTGCGTTGTGACCGCCCTGGTAGCGTACCACATATTTAGCCCGTTCAGTCAGGAGATCGACGATCTTCCCTTTACCTTCGTCACCCCATTGGGTGCCCAGTACGACGACGTTGTTACCCATTTTTCAAAATCACCGTTTGCTTAAAAATGGATTCTACCATCGCTTTTTCAGATATACAGCACTTTTTATATTCGAAATCATGCTGAAATGGCCGTTTTTTGTTCAGCTAATCGTTTTCGTCAACATGTAGTAGATCACAATGCCCGCAACCACAAGACCGCCGCCAAATCGGCGCAACATCGTATCGGGTAATTGGGTCATCGTAGCGATCATTTTGCGCCAGGCCTTCGGATAAAGCATCGGGCCAAGCCCTTCCAGCACCAAAACTAACGCCAGCGCGAGCCAGATTGTGGAGTTCATTTTTCGTCCTTATAAAAGAAAACCACCGGCATCCGAAGATGCGGTGGTTTTTAAGCACTAACGCTGTGAGCGGGCGATTAACGCGCCGTTGCGTTCGGCGTTTTCATGTAGCGGAAGAAATCGCTGTCCGGGCTCAGAACCATTACGTCCTGATTGCTCTGGAAGCTGCTTTCATAGGCACGCAGGCTACGGATAAAGGCATAGAAGTCTGGATCCTGACTGAATGCGTCAGCAAACAGTTTAGCCGCTTCGGCATCGCCTTCACCGCGCAGGATACGGCCCTGACGCTCAGCTTCCGCCAGCGTTTTGGTGACTTCATAGTCAGCCGCCGCGCGCAGCTTTTCAGCCTCTTCCTGACCTTGTGAACGGTGGCGACGGGCAACCGCTTCACGCTCAGCACGCATACGGTTGTAAATCGCTTCGGACACTTCGGTCGGCAGGTTGATCTGCTTGATACGCACGTCGACCACTTCAATACCTAACGCCGCCATACTGTTCGGGTTGATGACCGGCACTTTCCCGTTGGTTTCAGCGGTGACGCGCTCAGCGGCTTCGGCAATCGCGTTATCCGCGGCTGGCGTTTCCACTTCGTCTTCGGTACCCGCAGAACCGGAGTTCAGCGCATCACGCACTTCCAGGGTCAGACGACCACGGGAATCGGTGACGATGTCTTTCACATCCAGACGACCAATTTCAGAACGCAGGCGGTCAGAGAACTTACGTTTCAGCAGCACTTCTGCCTGAGAAACGTCACCACCGCCTGTTGCCAGGAAGTAGCGGCTGAAATCGCTGATGCGCCATTTGATATAGGAGTCAACGATCAGGTCTTTTTTCTCTTTGGTCACAAAGCGATCGGCCTGGTTGTCCATGGTCTGAATACGTGCATCCAGCATTTTAACCGACTGAATGAACGGGACTTTAAAGTGCAGGCCCGGCTCATAAATCAACGGTTTTTTGTCGCCGTCACGCACGACGCTGCTGAACTGGAACTTGATCCCACGCTCACCTTCTTTAACCACAAAGATAGAGGTGTACAGCACTACCAGCACGATGATGATAATCGCGATAACTGACTTACGCATCGTTATTCCCCCTGACGCTGGTAGTCGTTACGCTGCGCGTTAGCGCGGCGTTGGTCCATAATGTCGCCCTGACTGGTGGACGATGAGTTCCTCGCTCCGCTGTTGCTGGAGGAAGACGCCGGCGGCAGACGCAGCAGGTTGTTGGCCCCGCTGTTATCGTTCTTTGCACCGGAAGTGTTCCCGCCTTTCAGCATCTGGTCGAGCGGCAGAACCATCAGGTTGCCACCTTTATTATCGTTAACCAGCACTTTACGCGTATGGCTCAGGACTTTTTCCATGGTCTCGATGTAGAGACGCTCACGGGTGATCTGCGGTGCAGCTTTATACTCCGGCAGGATCTTAGCAAAGCGAGCCACTTCACCCTGTGCTTCCAGAACGGTTTGCGTCTTATAGGCGCGCGCCTCTTCCAGAATACGTTGCGCCTGACCGTTTGCACGCGGCTGAACTTCGTTGGTGTACGCTTCCGCTTCACGAATGTATTGCTGCTCGTTTTCACGTGCGGCAATCGCATCATCGAAGGAAGACTTCACTTCTTCCGGCGGACGAGCAGCCTGGAAGTTGACGTCCAGCAGGGTGATACCCATGTTGTACGGACGAATGGTTTCTTCCAGCTCGCGCTGGGTATCGCTACGAATAACGGTACGACCTTCCGTCAAAATGCGGTCCATGGTGTATTTACCGATGACACCACGCAGGGCGCTGTCGGTCGCCTGACGCAGACTGTCGTCGGCGCTGGTGACGCTAAACAGATAGCGCTGCGGATCGGTCACGCGGTACTGCACGTTCATCTCAACGCGCACCACGTTTTCGTCAGAGGTCAGCATCACGCCGGAAGCGGCCAGTTCACGCACGGCCTCCACGTTCACCGGCGTCACTTCGTCGATAAACGTCGGCTTCCAGTTCAGGCCCGGCTCAACCAGATGGCTGAACTTACCAAAGCGCGTAACCACGCCACGTTCGGCTTCTTTAATGGTATAGAATCCGCTGGCTGCCCAGATAATGACGACGGCTGCCGCTGCGATACCGACGATGCGACCACCCATTGGCGCACGAGGCCCCTGGGTTGTACCGCCGCCAGAACCACTCTTACCGCCGCCGAGGCCACCAAGCTTTTTGCTCAGTTTGCGGAAGATATCATCCAGATCGGGCGGCCCCTGTTCGCGACCACCTTTGTTTCCATTTCCCTCAGAGTTGCCGCCAGGTTTGCTGCTTCCCCACGGGTCGCGGTCTTGTCCGTTATTACCGGGCTGATTCCACGCCATGTATGTGCTCCATATTTGTTATGCGGTGATCCCCAATGTCTTGCGACGGCAGGGGACAGGCGAAATGACTCCATGCTCCAGGCAAGCTGCCGGCTAGACCACGTAATCGGTCAACGCCGGTTCTTGTTTACAGAGGCGACGCCAGTCAACAATCGGCATACGAACTTGCAGACTGACACTGCCGTCTTCCTCCATCCACTCTTTTTCTATCGCCTGAAGCTGATAAAACCGGCTTCTTAAACGCCCTTCCTCAGGTGGTAGACGCAGAGTATGCTGCGCGACTTCCCCGGAAAGCCGTTCGGTTAAAGCCTGGAAAAGCAGTGGCACACCCAACCCGGTCTGCGCGGAAAGCCAGACCCGGACAGGTTTGTTTTCTTCATCACGATCGATGCGCGGTTCGAAATCGTCCAACACGTCGATTTTGTTCATGACCAACAGCGTCGGGATCTCAAGCGAGTCGATCTCCTCCAGCACTGTATTTACGGCCTCTATATTTTCCTGCACGCGAACATCCGCTGCATCAATAACATGCAGCAGCAGCGTCGCCTGACGGGTTTCCTGCAATGTTGCTTTGAACGCCGCCACCAGGTCATGCGGCAGGTGGCGAATAAAGCCTACCGTGTCCGCCAGCACTGTCTCGCCAACGTCAGCGACATCAATACGGCGCAGCGTTGGGTCCAGCGTCGCAAACAGTTGGTCTGCCGCGTAAACCTTCGCTTCGGTTATCTGGTTAAACAGCGTCGATTTCCCGGCGTTGGTGTAACCCACCAGCGATACCGTCGGGACATCAGCTTTCGTACGGGAACGACGTCCCTGCTCACGCTGCTTTTCTACTTTCTCAAGCCGCGAGAGGATTTGCATAATTCGGTTACGCAGTAAACGACGGTCAGTTTCGAGCTGGGTTTCACCCGGGCCACGCAAACCAATCCCGCCTTTCTGCCGTTCAAGGTGGGTCCAGCCACGCACCAGGCGCGTCGCCAGATGGCGCAACTGCGCCAGCTCAACCTGCAGCTTACCCTCATGGGTGCGCGCACGCTGGGCGAAAATATCTAAAATCAGACCGGTACGGTCGATCACCCTGCATTCACACAGCTGTTCCAGGTTACGTTCCTGGGCTGGGCTTAATGCATGGTCAAAGAGTACGACAGAAGCGCCTGTCGCTTTTACGGCTTCCGCAATTTCGACAGCCTTACCTTCACCAACAAAATACTTTGGGTGCGGTGCTTTACGGCTACCAGTAATCACCTGCATTGCTTCGACACCGGCGGAAGAGACCAGAGATTCAAACTCCTGGAGGTCTTCCATATCTTTGTCTTGCGAAAAATAGATGTGTACCAGCACCGCCTGCTCACCGGCATCATAACGGTCAAACAAGCGTAAATCCTCATAAAATACCAGCGGGGAACCGGGTAAACCAGGCTCCCCGACCGGGAAACAGCGTTAACTTATTCTGTGTCGTCGCTGTCTTGCTGCGCAGTGGTAGAACCCTGCGCGTTGCTACCATGATGGTAGTTACTGCTGGTGCCGCCGCCAGCGTTATTGCTGTGATGAGATACCGGACGGGACGGAACAACAGTGGAAATTGCGTGCTTATAGACCATCTGGCTGACCGTGTTTTTCAACAGGATCACGAACTGGTCGAAAGACTCAATTTGACCTTGCAGCTTAATACCATTCACCAAATAAATAGAAACCGGAACACGCTCCCGACGTAGTGCGTTCAGGAACGGGTCTTGTAAAGATTGCCCCTTAGCCATTCTCTCTTTTCCTTATATGCTTATTTGTACTTAGAACCCACAGGTCCTTAAAATTGCGCACGAATACGGTTCAATTGTACACATTCAGTCTACACAATCACCAACTACCTGTATTACTTCGTTGAACGCCTGTTCAGGTTGTTCGCTATCTAACCAGTGAACCCCATCCCAACCGCGCAACCAGGTCACCTGGCGCTTGGCTAACTGTCTCGTGGCGCAAACTCCTCGATAAACCATTTCATCGTACGAGATCTCGCCTTCGAGGTATGACCACATCTGGCGATATCCAACACAACGAATGGAAGGCATATCCGTATGCAAATCTCCACGGGCAAAAAGCGCCCGCACTTCTGCTTCAAAACCTGAAGCTAACATCTGATGAAAACGCTGCTCAATGCGCTGATGGAGCAGTTCACGGCTCGCCGGGGCGATGGCGAACTGATGCACCTTGTAGGGCAGAGCGTCTCCTGACGTTTGCGTCAGTTCCGTTAAAGTTTTACCCGAAATGAAAAAAACTTCCAGTGCCCGGGAAAGTCTTTGCGGATCATTTGGATGAATCCGCGCAGCGGCAACCGGGTCAATTGACTTAAGTTGCTCGTGCAGCGCTGTCCACCCCTGCTCTGCTGCCTGTTGCTCAATTCGCGCTCTGACCTCGGGATCTGCCGATGGTAACGGCGACAATCCTTCCAGCAACGCCTTGAAATACAACATCGTTCCGCCAACCAGAAGCGGGATACGCCCTGCAGCGGTAATCTCAGCCATTTCGGCCAACGCATCGCGGCGGAAATCCGCGGCAGAGTACGCCTGTGCCGGGTCGAGAATGTCTAACAATCGGTGCGGCGCGGCTGACAATTCCTGCGCGTTCGGCTTGGCCGTCCCGATATCCATCCCTCGATAAATGAGGGCGGAATCAACACTAATCAACTCTACAGGTAAAACTTTACGTAATTCGATAGCCAACGCCGTTTTACCGGAAGCGGTTGGCCCCATTAAAAAAATTGCCTTTGGCAGGCGAGCCTCGGTCACGTCACTCATTTCTCAGGGCGTTCATCGCAGAATCTAAATCAACAGGTTGTAACAGACCACCTGGAGGTGCTTTGACCAGCTGTGGGCAGAGTCGTTCAACATCCGCCAGCATCGCGATAGCCTGAGACATGTTCCATTGAACATGCTCGCTCGCCAGGTTACGGGCCAGCCATTGGGCAATATCACCCGCCTCAACCTGACTTTGTTGCACCAGATAGCCTATCAGTTCAGGAATCAAGTTTTGTAAATTTTGTTGGCGTAAGGGTAAAGGCACAGCGCGAACGGTCACGTGCTGGCCTTCTGCCAGAATATCAATGCCTAACGAGGCGAGTTGCGGCTGCGCCGTTTGCAATGCCTGGCTTTCGACATCGCTCGCTTTCAGGCGCAACGGAATCAACAGCGGCTGCGCGCAAATCGGCGTTTCACCGGGCGTCAACTGCGCCAGGCGCAGCCAGCGTTCCGCCACGGGCAACGCCAGCAGGCTAAGTTTGCCGCCGCGTTCCAGTAACGCATAACACGGTGGCACAATAGTTAAAACACGACCAAAGCTCTGACTGTGCCCGGCGAGAGACTCCGGCGTCGATGGCTGCGGTTTCTCCGGCGTTTTCGGGGTATCGAGCAACTGACGATAGAGCGCACCCTGCTGCTTCTGGTATCCCGGCTGCGCGTTCGGCCAGCTTGCGCCGCCGCGCGTGCTCACGCCCGAAGACGGTGCATTAAAACGCGGGGCGTCAGGCTCACGCGCCGCCGCAGGTTCAGCGAACTGATTGCGGCCCGCCGCCGCACGGTTTTCCGCAATGGGACGCGGCACGAGCTCGTCGTCATCTTCATCCAACGGCAGCGGCGATTCCAGTTGCTGCTGCAGTACGCTCAGCACGCCCTGATAGATAAAGTCATGCACCAGCCGCGATTGGTGGAATCGCACTTCATGCTTCGCCGGATGCACGTTGACATCCACCTGATGCGGGTCGATTTCCAGATAAAGCACAAACGCCGGCTGCTGATCGGCACCCAGTTTATCTTCGCAAGCCTGGCGAATCGCGTGATTAATCAGGCGGTCGCGCATCATGCGGCCATTCACGTAGCAGTACTGAATTTCCGCTAACGCCGGGGTAGTGTGGTTCGGGTCCGCAACCCAGCCGTGCAGGGTTAAATCACCGTGCTGCCACTCAATTGCCAGCGCGTGTTCAAGAAACGCGGTACCGCAAATCGCGCCCAGCCGACGTTCACGCGGTGAGCCCTGCGCAACCGCGCGGTACTGACGGATCATCTTACCGTTGTGATTAAGGGTGATCGCCACGTCGAAACGCGCCAGCGCAATGCGTCGGATGATCTCATCAATATGATTAAATTCGGTTTTTTCGGTGCGCATAAATTTGCGCCGCGCCGGGGTGTTGTAGAAGAGATCCAACACTTCCAGCGTGGTACCAACCGGATGCGCGGCGGGTTTCACCGTCACGTCCTGGTCGCGCCCTTCCGCATAAGCCTGCCAGGCTTCGGGCTGTTCCGCCGTGCGGGAGGTGAGCGTTAAACGGGCGACGGAGCTGATACTGGCCAGCGCTTCGCCGCGAAAGCCGAGGCTGATAATGGCTTCCAGATCGTCGAGCGAGGCAATTTTACTGGTGGCGTGACGGGCCAGCGCCAGCGCCAGCTCGTCTTTTTTGATACCGCAGCCGTTATCGCGAATGCGGATAAGCTTCGCGCCGCCGCGTTCGATATCAATATCAATGCGGGTTGCCCCCGCATCGAGGCTGTTTTCCACCAGTTCTTTCACCACCGACGCAGGTCGCTCTACCACCTCGCCAGCGGCAATCTGGTTCGCGAGCTGTGGCGGCAGAACCTGAATCGGCATGAAGACTCCTTAGTTAATCAACGTTCCGGTTGATGCGTTGGCGCTGGCAGTCTGGGCCTGATCTTCTCTCGGGCCAGACTGGATCGGATGCGCCTGGAAATAGTTACGCAAGCCGTTGTAAATCGCTTCCGCCAGCTTCTGCTGATAGTCGTCGCTGGCCAGCAGGCGTTCTTCCGATGTATTACTGATAAAACCAGTTTCGACCAGAATCGACGGGATATCCGGCGAGCGCAGTACGCCAAGGCTGGCGTGTTCCGGGCGACGCTTGTGGATATTACCCACGCGCTGTAGCTGGCTTATCACATTGGTGGCGACGTCATAGCCTACGCGCTGGGAGTGGCCGAACTGCAAGTCGAGCACCGCCTGGCTCAGGTACGGGTCGGCCTGGCTATTTGCCAGCACATCGCCCGCGCCGCCCAGCAGCTCGGATTGTTTCTCGTGCTGCTCCAGCCAGCCCGCCATTTCGCTGTTGGCGCGGCGGTTAGAGAGCACCCACACCGACGCGCCGCTTGCTGAGCGGCTTGGCGCGGCATCGGCATGAATCGACACCAGGAAGTGTGCGTTTTGTTTACGCGCCACATCTGAACGCCCCATCACCGAAATAAAGTAATCGCCGTCGCGGGTGAGCACACCTTTAAACATCGGATCGTCATTGAGCAACGTGCGCAGCTTGCGGGCAATGGAAATCGTCACGTTCTTCTCACGCGTGCCGCCAGGGCCGATAGCACCTGGGTCCTGACCACCATGCCCCGCATCAATGGCGATAATCACTTTGTCGCCCGAGGCTACGCGTGTGCGGCTGGCAGGGCGCGAAATCGCCGTATCGGTATTGGTCACCGCCGTGATGCGATCGTTTTGCGTTTTAAACGGATTACGCGCAGGTTCCACCGGACGCGGCGCAGGCGCAGGCGTTACCACCGGCGCTTCAACTCGTTTAGCGATCACCGGTGCAGGAGGCGGCGGCGGAGGGGGAACATCCGCATTAATGGTGAACACCACCGTATAGCTCGCACCGTTTTGCTGTTTCACCGCCTGGGTCTTACCCTTTTGCGTGAGATCGACCACCAGACGTAATGACTGATCGTCTTTTGGCGTACCGGAGTGAATTGCTTTCACCAAATTATTGCCGCTAAAACGCAGCGGCAGCCCCTGAATCACGCCCGTCTGTTTGATATCCAGCGCCACGCTGCGCGGGCCATCCTGGCTGAATGCGTACTCAGGATCGCCCATAAAACTGAAGGTAATGCGCGCCTGCTGATCGCCATTTGAAACCTGAATATCGGATAACGTGGCCGCTGTTGCGCCGACGCTGAACAACATCAGCGCCGCAGCCAGCCAACCTTTTGCGCGTAAAATCATCCCGTGATCCCTAAAATTAACCGGCAAACCGCGCCAGCAGAGACTCACCCAATGAGGAGACAGCGGTTATGCGCGCCTCACGCCCTTGCGCCTGGTAATCTAAGTGTATTTCGATATCCGGTTCAGGCAGTACACCCGCGCCCTGTTGCGGCCATTCCACCAGGCAGATGGAATCATTAGAAAAATAATCGCGGATCCCCATAAATTCGAGCTCCTCGGGATCGGCAAGGCGGTACAAATCAAAATGGTAAACCATCAGTTTATCGAGGGTATACGGTTCGACCAGCGTATAGGTTGGACTTTTGACGTTGCCGCGGTGGCCCAGCGCTTGCAGGAAGCCACGGCTGAAGGTGGTTTTACCGGCGCCGAGATCGCCGTACAGATAGATAACCGTCGCGCCATCGCAGGCTTTCGCCACACGGTCGCCAAGGTTTAAGGTCGCCTGCTCGTCGGGTAAGGGAATCACTCGATTAATCATGGTCTACGTCAATCACATCCGGGTTAACAACACGCCGCAGCGTGGAAAAGAGATCGGTGGCCAGCATACCGCGGGTACCGAAACGCGCCGCGAGTTCATCTGCCGCCGCACCGTGCGCGACACAGCCCGCACAGGCAGCATCATAAAGCGAGAAGGCCTGCCCCAGCAATGCGCCAATGATGCCGGAGAGCACATCGCCCATTCCGCCGCTGGCCATCCCGGCATTTCCGGCGTCAATTAGCGTTATCGCCCCCGCTTCACAGGCCACTACCGTGCCCGCGCCTTTCAGCACCACCACGCCGCCATACCGTTTTACCAGACGCTGCGCAGAAAGTAAGCGATCGTCTTCAATTTCTGACACGCGACAGTTCAGTAACCGCGCGGCTTCGCCGGGATGCGGCGTTAACACGCGATTGTGACGTTTATCGGGATTGATTGCCAGCAGGTTCAGCGCATCGGCGTCCCAGAGCATCGGTTTGTTGATGTTTTCAACTTTACGCAGCGCCTGTTTTCCCCACGCGCTTTGCCCAAGGCCGGGGCCAATGACCACCGCATCCGCCCATTGCAGACTCTCATCAAGAATTTCAGGCGTCAGTTCATGCACCATCAACTCCGGCCTGGCGGTAATAATCGGTGCAACGTTCTCAATGCGAGTAAGCACTCGCACTAATCCTGCCCCCGCGCGCAACGCGGCTTCACCGGTCATGCGTATCGCGCCAGCGGTACCGTGATCGCCGCCGATAATCACCAGTTTGCCGTGGTCCCCTTTATGCGACGTCGGGCGACGCGGCGGGAACCACGCGGTGAGTTGTGACGCATCGGCACGGCTGATATCGGTCGTCTGCGCGTCAAGCCAGCATTCCAGACCTAACGCATGATGATGCAAACGCCCCACGACGTCTCGCGCCTTGCCGGTTAATAAGCCAGGCTTCAGGGCAATAAACGTGAAGGTATGCGTGGCGTGAATCACTGCACCCGGCGTGGTTCCGGTTTGCGCGTTCAGGCCAGAGGGAATATCGAGAGCGAAAATGGGCGCGGAATGCCGATTCGCCAGCTCTATCAGGCGAGCAATATTCTCGCGCGGCGCGCTCTGTAAGCCCGTGCCGAGCAGCGCGTCGATGATAAGGTCGGTCTCTTCCGGCCACACGGTTTGCGGCGAGTGAATCACACCGCCCGCATTCAACCAGGCCTCGCGCGCGGCTTGGGCCTCTTCCGGCAGCGGTTTATCGCTCTCCTGCGCCAGCAGGGTAACGTTGATGCCCGCCGCCTGCGCCAGACGCGCCACCACGTAGCCATCGCCGCCATTATTGCCGTGGCCGCAGAGAATCAGCCAGTTTGTGGCTGTTGGGTACGTGGCACGCGCCAGCGTAAACGCGGCGTCGCCCGCGCGCAGCATCAGTTCAAACAGCGTCATGCCAAGGCTATCCGCCGCCTCTTTTTCTGCGCGACGCAGGTCATCCGCAGCCCACACGGAGTGTGGTATACTTGCAGGGTTTCTCGTCAATGTATGGTCCGTCATGTCACAGCCCCTCGATCTCAATCAGTTAGCGCAACAAATCAAACAATGGGGCACTGAACTGGGCTTTCAGCAGGTGGGTATCACCGATACCGATCTCAGCGCCTCTGAGCCCAAATTACAGGCATGGCTCGACAAACAGTACCACGGCGAGATGGAGTGGATGGCCCGCCACGGTATGATGCGTGCCCGCCCTCATGAGCTTCATCCCGGCACGTTGCGCGTCATCAGCGTGCGAATGAACTATCTGCCCGCCAATGCAGCCTTTGCCAGCACCCTGAAAAATCCCGATCTCGGTTACATTAGCCGCTACGCGCTCGGGCGCGATTATCATAAGCTTCTGCGTAATCGCCTTAAAAAATTGGGCGAGATGATTCAGGAACAGTGCGTCTCGCTGAATTTTAGACCTTTTGTCGATTCCGCGCCCATTCTTGAGCGCCCGCTCGCCGAAAAAGCCGGGATTGGCTGGACAGGTAAGCACTCACTTATCCTCAATCGCGATGCCGGGTCGTTCTTTTTCCTTGGTGAATTACTGATTGACCTGCCCCTCCCCATCGATGAACCGGTAGAGGAAGCGTGCGGACGCTGCGTGGCCTGCATGACCATCTGCCCGACCGGCGCTATCGTGGAGCCTTACACCGTTGATGCGCGACGCTGTATCTCCTATCTCACCATTGAGCTGGAAGGCGCCATTCCGGAAGAATTTCGCCCGCTGATGGGCAACCGTATCTACGGCTGTGACGATTGCCAGCTAATTTGCCCGTGGAATCGTTTTTCGCAACTGACAGACGAAGCAGACTTCAGCCCGCGTAAGGCGCTGCATGCCCCGGAATTGATTGAACTCTTTGCCTGGGATGAAGCCTGGTTCCTGAAAGTCACTGAAGGTTCGCCTATTCGCCGTATCGGCCATCTTCGCTGGCTGCGTAATATCGCCGTTGCGCTGGGCAATGCGCCGTGGAGTGAAGCGGTTATTCAGGCGCTTGAGACGCGCCGAGGTGAGCACCCACTTCTCGATGAACACATAGAATGGGCGATTGCGCAGCAAATTGAGAAACGAAATGCCTGCGTAGTCGAGGTGCAGTTACCGAAGAAACAGCGTCTGGTGAGAGTGATTGAGAAAGGATTACCGCGGGACGCGTAAAACATTCACAGGCTGTGAATAAAAATAAAAAAGCAAAGGGATTCAAAGCACACAGAGAGGTCAAGTGATCGAATTAACATTTTGAAATGTTATTTTTTCACTAATTATCAATAAGATACAAAGATACTATTCACCGTTCGAAGAATTTTGCATTCCAGGAATAGTGCCTGAACCTGTGGATAACTCTGTTCACAAGAGTATTTCAGAAACGAAAAATCGCCCCAGCGAATTAACATCACTGTGGATTTCGATAAATCAGAAAGAAAATTTGGAGCGGGAAACGAGACTCGAACTCGCGACCCCGACCTTGGCAAGGTCGTGCTCTACCAACTGAGCTATTCCCGCTTGGGTGGTGCGTGCTTAGAAAGCACTTTTCAAATTTTGGAGCGGGAAACGAGACTCGAACTCGCGACCCCGACCTTGGCAAGGTCGTGCTCTACCAACTGAGCTATTCCCGCTTGGGTGGTGCATGCTTAAAAAGCATCTTTCAAATTTTGGAGCGGGAAACGAGACTCGAACTCGCGACCCCGACCTTGGCAAGGTCGTGCTCTACCAACTGAGCTATTCCCGCATCATCATGATTTCTAAGCTCTAAACCTGAAA
>NZ_VTZO01000036.1:0-30753 GCF_008369545.1 Pseudocitrobacter sp. 73
GGAGCGCATTATAGGGAGTTCTCGTGAGGCTGCAACCCTAAATATGCGGTAATTTTACCGACTGCTGAAATCCACAGCAAAACCCCGCCTTATACCCACTTAACCACAGAGTTATCCACAATTCAGCAGATCTTTTCTCTCTATAAAGGGTATCGTTACCGAATAATCCGGATAGCTCAAATGAAAAAGAAAAATTCGCGAGCGTTGCGCAAACGTTTTCGTTACAATGCCACCGCAAAACAAGGATGCCCCGTAAGGGGCGTTAGCTGAGTTTTTCGCGAAAAATTCAGCTAACGCTCTCTGTAATAGTCAAATCCAGGGGATTTACCATGCAACAACGTCGTCCAGTCCGCCGCGCTCTGCTCAGTGTTTCTGACAAAGCCGGTATCGTCGAATTCGCCCAGGCACTTTCCGCACGCGGTGTGGAGCTGCTGTCTACAGGGGGCACTGCCCGTCTGTTAGCAGAAAAAGGTCTGCCGGTAACCGAAGTTTCCGATTACACCGGTTTCCCGGAGATGATGGATGGACGCGTGAAGACCCTGCATCCAAAAGTGCATGGTGGCATTCTGGGCCGTCGCGGCCAGGACGATGCCATTATGGAAGAACATCAGATCCAACCTATCGATATGGTAGTTGTTAACCTCTATCCGTTCGCCCAGACCGTTGCCCGTGAAGGCTGCTCGCTGGAAGATGCGGTTGAGAACATCGATATCGGTGGTCCAACGATGGTGCGCTCCGCCGCCAAGAACCATAAAGATGTCGCAATCGTGGTGAAGAGCAGCGACTACGACGCCATTATTAAAGAGATGGATGCCAACGAAGGATCGCTGACGCTTGCAACCCGTTTCGATCTCGCTATCAAAGCCTTCGAACACACCGCCGCCTACGACAGCATGATTGCCAACTACTTCGGCAGCATGGTTCCGGCTTATCACGGTGAAAGCAAAGAGGCCGCTGGTCGCTTCCCGCGTACACTGAACCTGAACTTCATTAAGAAGCAGGATATGCGCTACGGCGAGAACAGCCACCAGCAGGCTGCCTTCTATATAGAAGAGAATGTGAAAGAAGCCTCCGTTGCCACCGCAACCCAGGTTCAGGGTAAAGCCCTCTCTTATAACAACATCGCCGATACCGATGCGGCGCTGGAGTGCGTGAAAGAGTTCGCCGAGCCGGCATGTGTGATTGTGAAGCACGCTAACCCTTGCGGCGTGGCTATCGGCAATTCCATTCTTGATGCTTACGATCGCGCGTACAAAACCGACCCGACCTCCGCATTCGGCGGCATTATCGCCTTTAACCGTGAGCTGGATGCTGAAACCGCACAGGCCATCATTTCTCGTCAGTTTGTCGAAGTGATTATTGCACCGTCCGCCAGCGAAGAAGCCCTGAAAATCACAGCCGCCAAACAGAACGTGCGTGTCCTGACCTGCGGTCAGTGGGCCGAGCGTGTTCCAGGCCTTGATTTCAAACGCGTGAACGGCGGTCTGCTGGTTCAGGATCGTGACCTGGGGATGGTTGGTGCAGAAGAACTGCGCGTCGTCACCAAACGCCAGCCGACCGAACAGGAACTGCGTGATGCGCTGTTCTGCTGGAAAGTGGCGAAGTTCGTGAAATCCAACGCTATCGTCTATGCCAAAGGCAATATGACCATCGGTATTGGCGCAGGCCAGATGAGCCGCGTGTACTCCGCAAAAATCGCCGGTATTAAAGCTGCCGATGAAGGCCTGGAAGTGAAAGGTTCGTCGATGGCTTCTGACGCATTCTTCCCGTTCCGCGACGGTATTGATGCCGCCGCCGCTGCGGGCGTGACCTGCGTAATCCAGCCTGGCGGTTCTATCCGTGATGACGAAGTGATTGCCGCCGCCGACGAGCACGGTATTGCGATGCTCTTCACCGACATGCGCCACTTCCGCCATTAATGGAGCGACAGATGAAAGTATTAGTGATTGGTAACGGCGGGCGCGAGCACGCGCTGGCCTGGAAAGCGGCCCAGTCGCCGCTGGTTGAGACTGTTTTTGTTGCTCCGGGTAACGCAGGCACTGCACTGGAACCCGCGCTGCAAAACGTCGCTATCGGCGTGACCGATATCCCGGCACTGTTGGATTTCGCACAAAATGAAAAGATCGACCTGACCATCGTCGGCCCGGAAGCGCCGCTGGTGAAAGGCGTGGTCGATACCTTCCGCGCCGCCGGGCTGAAAATCTTCGGCCCAACCGCAGGTGCCGCGCAACTGGAAGGCTCGAAAGCGTTTACCAAAGATTTCCTGGCCCGCCATAAGATCCCTACGGCGGAATACCAGAACTTCACCGAGGTAGAACCTGCACTGGCGTATCTGCGTGAGAAAGGCGCGCCAATCGTCATTAAAGCGGACGGTCTGGCTGCCGGGAAAGGCGTTATCGTAGCGATGACGCTGGAAGAAGCCGAAGCGGCCGTTCACGACATGCTGGCAGGCAACGCTTTTGGCGACGCGGGTCATCGTATTGTTATCGAAGAGTTCCTCGACGGCGAAGAAGCGAGCTTTATCGTGATGGTGGATGGTGAGCATGTGCTGCCAATGGCCACCAGCCAGGATCACAAACGCGTAGGCGATAAAGATACCGGGCCGAACACGGGCGGGATGGGCGCTTACTCCCCTGCGCCAGTGGTGACCGATGAAGTTCATCAGCGCACCATGGAACGTATCATCTGGCCAACCGTGAAAGGCATGGCGGCGGAAGGCAACACCTACACCGGTTTTCTCTATGCGGGCCTGATGATCGACAAACAGGGCAATCCGAAGGTTATCGAATTTAACTGCCGCTTTGGCGATCCTGAAACTCAGCCGATTATGCTGCGCATGAAGTCCGATCTGGTTGAACTCTGCCTGGCGGCCTGTGAAGGCAAGCTGGACGAGAAAACCTCCGAATGGGATGAACGCGCTTCTCTTGGCGTGGTGATGGCTGCGGGTGGGTATCCGGGCGATTACCGCACCGGCGATGTGATTCACGGCCTGCCGCTGGAGGAAATTGAAGGCGGTAAGGTGTTCCAGGCAGGCACAACGCTTTCTGCGGATGAGCAGGTACTGACCAACGGTGGCCGCGTACTGTGCGTGACAGCATTGGGTCATACCGTCGCTGAAGCGCAGAAACGCGCCTACGCGCTGATGAGCGATATTCACTGGGATGGCAGCTTTAGCCGCTCGGATATCGGTTATCGGGCGATTGCGCGCGAGCAAGGCGAGTAATTTCCCTTATCCTCTCCCGCAAGGGGGAGGTACCTTTCAGGCTCGCTTAGAAACTTTTTTCCCGTGGCTGCCAGGTACAGTAGTCCTGGTTCGCCACCAGCAGCAGTTGCGTCCCTTCTGGCGATTCCAGCCAGGCAATGCTCACCTCTACCGATGAACGACGCTGGCGATTCTCAACATGCGCCAGCGCGCGGCTATCGAGGTCAGGCTTCACCACCTCGCCTTCGCAGGTCGTTACGCTATGATCCGCATGCCAGCGCCCCTGGCGCAGCACCACGCGCCCCTGACGCAATGCATCGCTGGTCTGATGGATTTGCTCAGCACGATAGCGGTAAAGCGCTATCTGATCGCTGGAAAGCTGTTGTTTCTGTCCGTCGACTTCCCGCTGCATAAAGCTCAGTTCACCGCGGCTGTCAAAACGGGCACGAATATGTTCGGGAGGTTTACTGTAGATATTCAGTTCAATCAGCGAGAGCTGATCGCCCTGCCAGCGGTATTCGCTGGTTGTGGTCGCCCCATTGCGCCACGGACTGGAGACCGCCAGAAGATGGGTTTCTCCGCCGGAGTCTTTGCGCCAGATGCGTACAGCACCCTGATCGTCAGCATAGCCGCTGGCGGTGAATGGCGGCAACGCGCTGTTATGGCTACAGGCAGACAGCAACAGTACGCCACCCAACGCCGCCACGGAACGCCAGATAGACAAAAGGGGTGAGACCACCCCTTCGCTAAAACTGTTCACTGCCACGCGGTCTTACTTAACTGCGTCTTTCAGTGCTTTGCCAGAAACAAATGCCGGCACGTTAGCTGCGGCGATTTTGATTTCTTTACCGGTCTGCGGGTTGCGGCCAGTACGCTCAGCGCGGTGGTTCACTTTGAAGGTACCGAAACCAACCAGTTGTACAGCATCGCCTTCTTTCAGAGACTCAGTAATAGCAGCCAGAGTGGATTCCAGAGCAGCTTTAGCCTGGGTTTTGGACAGTTCTGCTTTGTCTGCAATTACATCAATCAGTTGAGTCTTGTTCATAAGTTATCCTTACAATGTGTTTATCGCTTGCTAAGCATCGAGTGCGACGAAAATGCCAGAAAAGCACTCTCCTGCATACACGCACCGATAGCCACTTTTTTTCGCCCCCCAAATGTAGACCAGACGGGGGGCGGAAGGGAAGCCTTCAGGCACGACAATTCAGGCGGTAAATCACGTTTTGTTGACTCATTGCTTAAAATTTATACCAATATTGCTCTCGCCAGCCTCTTTGAGGTCTGCGCGCAGGCCTTTTATCAGTTCAACATCCCGTTCTTCGCAGTCAGCTAAAACTCGGAAAATTTCCCACTGAATGTCCCATTCCTGTTCCACCGCCGGGTTCTCTTTGAGCTCTTCATCGGTCATTTCGCGACCAGCCTGAGTCATCTCCAGCATCGCAACCGTGGTGATTGAACTCTTACTGACTTCGATGGCGTGTTCCAGGGTTTCACCGCTTAAACGAGAATGCACCAGTTCGCTCAGCGCGACGCAGGCATCAATTGCCGGGTAAACACCGTACATGTCGAAATCGTCCGCCGCCGGGATCGCTTCTTCCAGCTTTTCAAGCTGGCTATCGAAGTTCACTTTGGCATCTTTTACCGTCAGCGTTTCCCAGATGAGATCCAGAATACGACGATAAACGTGCGGGTCGCCAAACTCTGACTCTTTACAGAACATGGCGTAGTTCGGGTACATGCGTTCGCACAGGCAGGCCATAAAGGTGACGTGCTGCCAGCTTTCCAGCTTCTCCAGACGCAGGTGAATCGGGTTTTGTAACATGATGAGTTCTCAAATGCGGAAATTAGCCGCAGTTTACCTGAATTGTGGTTATTTTGCTGTAAGGCGCACAAAGGCGGCGCGTTCAGACGCGACGGCGTCAGCCCAGCGTGTTGGCTCTGGCAGGCGATAGCCTTTCATACAGCGTTGCACCCAGGCGAGCGCGCTGTCAGTGCTAACGCGGTGCCCTGTCGCGATAAACAGCGGATTGCAGCGCGCTTTACTGCGCCACACCCACGCCAGCTGCTCGCCTTTATCCATCAGCGGTGATAACGCGCCGGGTTCACTCTCGAGCGGCTCAAATGTGCCGCAGAGGCGCTTTTTTGCCACGCCGATCGTCGGCACATCCACCAACAAGCCAAAATGACTGGCGACGCCCAGACGGCGCGGATGCGAAATACCGTGACCATCAACAAACACGAGATCCGGTTTTTGCGACAGCTTTTCCCACACCGCCAGCAACGCCGGGTATTCACGAAATGACAGGAAGCCGGGAATGTAGGGCATGGTGGTCGCAATACGCGCCACCTGATACTCCACCAGCTCAAGCGATGGATACTTCAACAGCACCATCGCCGCGCGCGTCACTTCACCGCCCTGCTCAAAACCCACATCAGCCCCGGCGATCAGATCCGGCGGATCCTTATCCAGGCGATCCTCGCGGATCACGGAAGAAGCGAGTTCGATTTGTTGAGCGCGTAGCGACGCGAGATCCATAACCACTCCTTACTGGTGATACGGCGCAGAGAGGCGATGTACCGCCTCGACAAACGCGCCGGCGTGTTCCGGCGGCACATCCTGATGGATGCCGTGACCGAGGTTGAAGACGTGGCCTTCGCCCTTGCCAAAGCCCGCCAGAATAGTCGCCACTTCTTCCTCAATGCGCGCAGGCTGTGCGTAAAGCATGGACGGGTCCATGTTGCCCTGCAGCGCCACTTTGTGACCCACGCGGCGACGCGCATCACCGATATCGGTCGTCCAGTCGAGGCCCAGCGCATCACAGCCAGTTTCCGCCATCGCTTCCAGCCACTGTCCACCGCCTTTAGTAAACAGCGTCACCGGCACACGGCGACCATCATTCTCACGCAACAGACCATCGACAATTTTGTGCATGTAATACAGCGAGAATTGCTGATAATCACGCCCGGTAAGCACACCCCCCCAGGTGTCGAAAATCATCACCGACTGCGCGCCGGCTTTAATCTGCGCATTCAGATAGAGCGTGACGCTTTTCGCCAGTTTATCGAGCAGCAGATGCAGCGTTTGCGGCTCGGCGTACATCATCTTTTTGATCACGGTAAACGCTTTGCTGCTGCCGCCTTCGACCATGTAGGTCGCCAGCGTCCACGGGCTGCCGGAGAAACCAATCAGCGGCACTTCGCCTTTCAGTTCGCGGCGGATTGTACGCACCGCGTTCATCACATAACCCAGTTCGCCTTCCGGGTCCGGAATCGGCAGCTTATCAACATCCGCTTTGCAGGTAATTGGCGAGGTGAAGCGTGGGCCTTCGCCCGCTTCAAAATAGAGCCCGAGGCCCATTGCATCCGGGATAGTCAGAATATCGGAGAACAGAATGGCCGCATCCAGCGGGTAACGGCGCAGCGGCTGAAGCGTGACTTCGCATGCCAGCTCGGCGTTTTTGCACAGGGACATAAAATCCCCGGCCTGGGCACGGGTCGCTTTATATTCCGGTAAATAGCGGCCCGCCTGGCGCATCATCCAGACAGGGGTGACATCTACAGGCTGACGCAGCAGCGCACGCAGGTAACGATCGTTTTTCAGTTCGGTCATTTTTCCATTCCTTGAGCTCTTTCACGCCAGTGTAACATGAGTGTCACTCATACTCTGCCCGGCAGAGTGCGACAGTATCTTCAATGAGTCGACGGGCGACAGTTCCCGGCGGCGGCAGTAGCGGTAAATCGTCATAGCGATACCAGTTGGCTTCCAGCAGCTCTTTGGGGTCGATCACGATCTCGCCGCTGTCATACTCGGCCATAAACGCGGTCATCAGTGATTGCGGGAACGGCCACGGTTGGGAGGTGACATAACGCAGGTTTTTGATTTTTATACTGCTCTCTTCCATCACTTCGCGCGCGACGGCCTGCTCCAGTGTTTCGCCCACTTCAACGAACCCGGCCAGCACGGTGTGTACGCCGTTGCGATGACGGGTATGCTGCGCCAGCAGGATGGTGTCATCGCGACGAATGGCGACGATGATGCAGGGCGCGATTTGCGGATAGTAGCGTTGGCGACAGTGGTCGCACAGCATCGCCCATTCGGTTTTGCTGGGGTGCATGGTATGCCCACAGTAGCCGCAGAATTTATGCGAGCGGTAGAACTCCGCCAGCTGCACGCCGCGCCCGGCGAGTTGAAACAGCCCGGCATCCTGGTCGAGAATTTGCCGCAGCGAGCCCATATCATGGCGACGCTGTTGCTGAATCAGCCATACCGGCGAGCCTTGCCATTCACCCATCAGCAGCGCGCGTTGCCCCGCCAGATCGAAATTTCCCGCTTCGCCCCAGGGTAATTCTCCGCCCGGCAGCCATAATTTTTGCTCATGGCTGACGACCCACCAGCCGATGTCTAATTTTTCAATTATACGATCCATATCTATTGCACTACCTTTGCTTCACTGGCATGTTATTTACATTATCGTTACATCTTAGTGCGCAGTCTTTAAACCCACTTGTGCGGAGTCAATCACATGTTAAACCAGCTCGAAAGCCTGACGGAGCATGTTGGAGGCAGTAACAAACTGGTCGACCGCTGGCTCAACATACGCAAGCAATTGCTTGTCGCTTATTCCAACCTGATTGGGATTAAGCCTGGCAAAGAATCGTTTATACGGCTGAATGAAAAAGCACTGGATGATTTTTGTCAGCGACTGGTGGACTACCTCTCCTCCTGCCACTTCAGTATTTATGAACGCATTCTCCATAAATTGGAAGGCGACGCCGCGCTTTTAACGGCCACTAAAATCTGGCCCAAGCTGGAAGCCAACACCCAGGTGATTATGGACTACTACGATTCCAGCCTTGAAACCGCTATTGATCACGATAATTGCTTTGAATTTCAACAAGCATTGTCGGATATCGGCGAGGCGCTGGAGGCACGTTTTGTGCTTGAAGATAAGCTCATCATGCTTGTGCTGGATGCCATGCACGAGAACGCCGGGATCAAACGTCCCGCTTGAGATTTTACGCATTAACGCGTAGTTTACATTCATTGTCCCATTGATGGGGCTACATCTTGTCGGAGTGCCACGTGTGAAAACACAGGCTGAGACCGTTAATTCGGGATCCGCGGAACCTGATCAGGCTAATACCTGCGAAGGGAACAAGAGTAATTCAGTTTTATGCCTCTGCCTTCACGGGCGCTGTGCATTCATTACTCCATCCGTCGTCTGACAAGCCATATCCTTTTTTATTTGGTATGCGCTATGTCTACAACAAAACTGACTCGCCGCGAACAACGCGAACAGGCTCAACGCTTTATCGATACTCTGGAAGGCACCGCTTTCCCTAACTCGCGCCGTATTTATCTCGCAGGTACACAGCCTGGCGTACGCGTGCCGATGCGCGAAATTCAGCTTAGCCCCACGTTTATCGGCGGTACCGAGGACAACCCTCAGTACGAAGAGAACGAAGCGATCCCGGTGTATGACACCTCCGGCCCTTACGGCGACCCGGCTGAAAAAATCGACATCCGCCAGGGCCTGGCAAAGCTTCGCCAGCCGTGGATTGACGCGCGTGCTGATAGCGAAACCTTAACGGCGCGAAGTTCCGCCTATACTCAGGCTCGGCTCGCGGACGAATTCCTCGACGAACTGCGCTTCAACGGCCTGCTAACGCCAAAACGCGCATGCCCCGGCAAGCGCGTCACTCAACTCCATTATGCTCGTCGGGGAGTCATCACCCCGGAAATGGAATTTATCGCCCTACGTGAAAACATGGGGCGCGAACGTATTCGCAGCGAAACGCTGCGCCAGCAGCATCCGGGCCAAAGCTTCGACACGCTGTTACCACAAAACATCACCCCTGAGTTTGTCCGTGCCGAAGTGGCAGCAGGCCGGGCGATTATCCCGGCCAATATTAACCACCCGGAATCGGAACCGATGATCATCGGGCGTAACTTCCTGGTGAAGGTGAACGCCAATATTGGCAATTCCGCAGTGAGCTCCTCCATTGAAGAAGAGGTGGAAAAACTGGTGTGGGCAACGCGCTGGGGCGCCGACACGGTGATGGACCTCTCCACCGGGCGTTACATCCACGAAACCCGCGAGTGGATACTGCGCAACAGCCCGGTACCCATCGGCACCGTGCCGATCTACCAGGCGCTGGAGAAGGTCAATGGGATCGCAGAGGATCTGAGCTGGGAAGCGTTCCGAGATACGTTGCTGGAACAGGCCGAACAGGGCGTGGACTACTTCACCATCCACGCAGGCGTGCTGCTGCGTTACGTACCGATGACCGCCAAACGCCTGACCGGTATTGTGTCGCGCGGTGGCTCAATCATGGCGAAATGGTGCCTCTCTCATCATCAGGAAAACTTCCTTTATCAGCACTTCCGTGAAATTTGTGAAATCTGCGCCGCCTATGATGTATCGCTGTCGCTGGGCGACGGCCTGCGTCCCGGCTCGATTCAGGATGCCAATGATGAAGCCCAGTTTGCCGAACTTCACACATTGGGCGAACTAACCAAAATCGCCTGGGAATATGACGTGCAGGTGATGATTGAAGGGCCCGGCCACGTGCCAATGCAGATGATCCGCCGCAATATGACCGAGGAACTGGAGCACTGCCACGAAGCGCCGTTTTATACGCTGGGGCCGCTCACCACCGACATTGCGCCAGGCTACGACCATTTTACCTCCGGGATTGGCGCGGCGATGATTGGCTGGTTCGGTTGCGCGATGCTCTGCTACGTCACACCCAAAGAGCACCTTGGCCTGCCTAACAAAGATGATGTGAAACAAGGTCTTATCACCTACAAAATCGCCGCCCACGCAGCCGACCTGGCAAAAGGTCACCCCGGCGCGCAGATTCGCGATAACGCTATGTCGAAAGCACGCTTTGAATTCCGCTGGGAAGATCAGTTTAACCTGGCGCTCGACCCCTTTACCGCTCGCGCCTATCACGATGAAACGCTGCCGCAGGAATCGGGCAAAGTGGCTCATTTCTGCTCGATGTGCGGCCCCAAATTCTGCTCAATGAAAATCACCCAGGAAGTTCGCGATTACGCGGCAAAACAGGCCGCAGAGACCGGGATGAACGAGATGTCCGGTCAGTTCCGCGCCCGGGGTGGCGAACTCTATATCCCTCAGGAGAATTTATAATGTACCAGCCTCATTTTCCCGCGGTTCCTTTCCGTTTAGGGCTTTACCCGGTTGTTGATAGCGTGGAGTGGATCGCACGTTTGCTGGACGCGGGTGTTCGCACAATTCAGTTACGCATTAAGGACAAACATGACGACGAGGTCGAGGCCGATGTGGTTGCCGCGATTGAACTTGGTCGTCGCTATAACGCACGTCTGTTTATTAATGACTACTGGCGCCTGGCGATTAAACACCAGGCTTATGGCGTGCATCTGGGGCAGGAAGATCTGGAAACCACCGATCTCGATGCGATTCGCGCGGCCAACTTACGGCTTGGCGTATCGACCCACGATGATATGGAAATTGACGTGGCGCTGGCGGCGCAGCCTTCGTACATCGCGCTGGGTCACGTGTTTCCAACGCAAACCAAGCAGATGCCCTCCGCGCCGCAGGGGCTGGAACAGCTCGCCGCGCATATTCAACGCCTGGACGATTACCCTACCGTCGCCATTGGTGGGATTAGCCTTGAACGTGCGCCGGCAGTGCTGGCGACGGGCGTTGGCAGCATCGCCGTTGTGAGCGCGATTACGCAAGCCGCAGACTGGCGCGATGCCACCGCGAAACTGCTGGCGCTGGCGGGAGTGGGCGATGAATGATCGCGATTTCATGCGCTACAGTCGCCAGATGTTACTGGAGGATATCGCCGTGGAGGGCCAGCAAAAACTGCTCGCCAGCCGGGTGCTTATCGTCGGGCTCGGCGGCTTAGGCGCGCCTGCGGCGCTGTATCTTGCCGGTGCGGGCGTCGGCACGCTGGTGCTTGCTGACGATGACGAGGTGCATCTGAGTAATCTGCATCGTCAGATAATCTTTACCACGCCCGATATCGCGCGCTCAAAAGCAGAAGCGACGCGCGCGCGACTGGCGGCATTAAACCCGGATATCACTCTCACAACGATCACCCAGCGTCTGGCGGGCGATGCGCTAAAGCAGGCGGTGCAAAACGCGGATCTGGTGCTTGATTGCACCGATAACATGGCGACGCGCCAGGCGATCAACGCGGCCTGCGTGGCGCTGAACACGCCGCTGATTACGGCCAGCGCGGTGGGGTTCGGTGGGCAAATGATGGTACTGACGCCGCCGTGGACGCAAGGCTGTTACCGCTGTCTGTGGCCCGATGACGTCGAACCGGAACGCAACTGCCGCACGGCAGGCGTAGTCGGCCCGGTGGTGGGAGTAATGGGTACATTGCAGGCGCTGGAAGCCATCAAGCTGTTAAGTGGTATACCCACCCGCAATACCTTGCGTCTGTTTGACGCACGCGCGCACCAGTGGCGAAACCTGGCGCTGCATCGCGCGGCGGGCTGCCCGGTTTGTGGAGGTCGCCATGCAGATTCTGTTTAATGACGAACTCATACCATGCGCGGAGGGGCTCTCCGTCAGCGTCCTGCTCACTCAACTTGAACAGTTAAAGCCGGGCATCGCACTGGCGCTCAATCAGCAAATCCTGCCGCGCGAGCGTTGGGAACATCACATTGTGCAGGACGGCGATCAGATCCTGCTTTTTCAGGTTATAGCCGGGGGCTGATATGTTACGCATTGCCGATAAAATCTTTGATTCTCATTTATTTACGGGTACCGGTAAATTCGCCTCATCGAAGGTGATGGTCGATGCCATTCGCGCATCGGGTAGTCAGCTTGTCACGCTGGCGATGAAGCGCGTCGATTTGCGTCAGAATAACGATGCCATTCTGGAACCCCTGCGCGAAGCGGGCGTCACGCTGCTGCCGAATACCTCCGGCGCAAAAACGGCGGAAGAAGCAGTATTCGCCGCGCAGTTAGCCCGTGAAGCGCTGGGCACAAACTGGCTGAAGCTGGAGATTCACCCTGACGCACGCTGGCTGTTGCCCGACCCGATCGAAACTCTGAAAGCCGCTGAACTGCTGGTAAAAGACGGTTTTGTGGTGCTGCCGTACTGCGGCGCAGATCCGGTATTGTGTAAGCGTCTTGAAGAAGCGGGATGCGCCGCCGTGATGCCGCTGGGCGCGCCGATTGGGTCGAATCAGGGGCTGGAAACCCGCGCGATGTTAGAGATTATTATCGCTCAGGCGAATGTTCCGGTAGTGGTTGATGCGGGCATTGGCGTACCGAGCCATGCCACACAGGCGCTGGAGATGGGCGCCGACGCGGTGCTGGTGAATACCGCCATTGCCGTCGCCGATGATCCGGTGATGATGGCACACGCGTTTCGTATGGCCGTCGATGCCGGTATTCTGGCACGCCAGGCAGTACCGGGCGCACGCCGCACGCACGCCGTCGCCACCAGCCCGCTAACCGGCTTTCTGGGGGCAAGTTTATGAGTGCCTTTAGCGATCGCTGGCGCGAACTCAACTGGGACGATCTGCGCCTGAAAATCAGCAGTAAAACCGCAGCCGACGTTGAACGCGCGCTGGCCGCCCGTCATCTGACGCGCGACGATATGATGGCGCTGCTTTCTCCCGCCGCCGCCGATTATCTTGAACCGCTGGCGCAGCGCGCGCAGCAACTCACCCGTCAGCGTTTCGGTAACACCGTCAGTTTCTACGTGCCGTTATATCTTTCGAACCTGTGCGCCAACGACTGCACTTACTGTGGTTTCTCCATGAGTAATCGCATCAAGCGTAAGACGCTGGACGAAACTGAAATCGCGCGTGAATGCGCCGCCATTCGTGCCATGAATTTCGAGCACCTGCTGCTGGTCACCGGCGAACATCAGAGTAAAGTCGGGATGGACTATTTTCGCCGCCATCTCCCCGCCATCCGCAGCCAGTTTTCATCGCTACAAATGGAAGTCCAGCCGCTCTCTACCGAAGAGTATGCTGAGCTGAAAACGCTGGGGCTGGATGGGGTGATGGTGTATCAGGAGACCTACCACGAAGCGCAGTACGCCCATCATCATCTGAAAGGCAAAAAGCAGGATTTCTTCTGGCGGCTGGATACGCCGGACCGCCTGGGTCAGGCGGGAATAGATAAAATCGGCCTCGGCGCGCTGATTGGCCTGTCGGACAGCTGGCGGGTGGATTGCTTTATGGTGGCCGAGCATTTGTTGTGGCTTCAGCATCACTACTGGCAAAGCCGCTACTCGGTCTCCTTCCCCCGCCTGCGTCCATGTGCAGGCGGCGTAGAACCTGCGTCCTTGATGGATGAAAAGCAGCTGGTACAGGTGATTTGCGCATTTCGCCTTTTCTCACCGGAAATTGAGCTGTCGCTCTCCACCCGTGAATCGCCGTGGTTCCGCGACAACGTGATTCCCCTGGCAATCAACAACGTTAGCGCGTTCTCAAAAACGCAACCCGGCGGTTATGCCGACGATCACCCTGAACTGGAACAATTTTCCCCGCACGATGCCCGCCGACCGGAAGCGGTGGCGGATGCCCTGCGCGAGCGAGGATTACAGCCAGTATGGAAAGACTGGGACGGCTGGCTGGGACGCGCCTCGCAACCCTGAGGAGAGCAATGTAAGCGCATAATGTTGTCTGCGAAGAGACTCGCAGCGCATCACTTTGCACATTGTTGAAAACCGCATCAAGGAATACGCTAGCCCTCGTCAGCAGGATGTTGACCAGGGCGGCTCTTCCTTCCTCTACCGCCCTGCCCCCACTTCGCTTTTAAGATAATCGGCAACTATTTTTGCGTCTCTGATTTAATTACCCTATAAACAACAAGGAAAGCATAACTTTTATATATCGCCGCACAACATCTCCTGGCCCTTATACTTTTGCCATTCACCTTCTGGAAAGAAGAATACGTTATGAGTACTCATAGCAGGAAACTGTCATTTACCACGCCGATAATAATCAGTTTCGCCGGTATCCTTTTGAGCTTCCTGGTCATTGCCACCCTGGTGATGCTCAATCAGCGTAAAGATATCATTGAGGATTACCACCATATCAACCGTAACTTCACCCACAACATGGCGGTGAATTACATGGAATCGATCCTGCGCGAAGATGATTATATTTTAAGCCGCGCGACGGCCTTTTTAGCAAACAATGAACAGCTGGATAACGTCGTTAATCGCGATCCGGAGAAAGGTACTGAGCTCATGATGCATCTGCTGGCACTGATGCCAACGGTAACATCCATCTCTGTCGCCGACCCTCATGGAAATTATTTGCGCGTCCCGCAGGTGATGGCGACGTCCGACAGCGGAGCGTTCAATGCCACAACGCGTCCCTGGTTTCGGGCGCAGGGCGACTCTGGATTATTTTCGCGCTACACACAGCCTTATACAGACTACTTTACCCGCGAGACCACCATCACCATGGCCAAGCCTGTGGTTTCTCCGGATGGGAAATTGAAAGGAACGCTGGCATTTCACCTGGATTTGCCGTCAATGAGTTATACCCTGCGACAAATGCAATCACCGGTCAGCGGGGAATTTTTTGTGGTTAACCGCGATGGTAAGGCAGTGCTTCATCCGGATACCACTCGTCTGTTCAGTAATATGGTGCCTGAAACGCTGATGGACCAAATGACCAATGCGGAAGGGGAAATTCACGACGGCAAGAGCAAAACCTGGCTCTACTATTACTCGTTCACCAATCCCGACTGGTTCGTCATTTATAAAGTCTCCGACCATACGCTCGCCGACCTCGCCCACCATGAAACGGTTATTGTGGCCTGGGGATTTGCCGTCGCCGCCTTTGTCATCATCGTCTTTGCCCTCTATTTACGCCACGCCTCGCGCACCGTGCTGATGAATATCATCAATGCCATTAAAACGGGCGACGTTAACCGCGCGCCCAGGCTGGAAGCGATGTTAAGCAAAGCCATTGAAACCAATAAAGAACGCGAAATTGCCTACGTCCGCCAGGCAACCATCGATGCCCTGACCGGCTGTAAAAACCGTCGCGCCTTCGACAGCGATATTGCCGCGCTGATGAACGATCACCAGCCTTTCGCATTAGCGCTGGTCGATATCGATAACTTTAAGTCGATCAACGATACCTGGGGTCATCTGAACGGCGATATTGTGCTGCGTAACGTCGCGCGTGAGGGACTACAAATTCTGCAACCGCATGAGATATCGATTTATCGCTATGGCGGTGAGGAGTTTGCCGTTATTTTCCCGGCAACCTATATCGATTCAGCTCGTACCCTGCTGGAAAACTGGCGTGAGAAAGTCGCGCAACGCACGTGGCGTGAAGAGGGGCTTACCGTGACCTTCAGCGGTGGGCTGGGCGAATGGAATATGGAATCGCTGGAGCAGTTGATTGTTAGCGTTGATGAAGCGCTTTATAAAGCAAAACAGCAGGGGAAAAACAGGATTTTGCGTACCACTGTGGCCTGATTTTGCTTTCTCTCATTGAGCCCACAGCAGTGGGCTTTTTTCATACCACCAGCAAAAATGTAACCGGTTTCAGTTTTTTCAACCTTTCTTTGTGATGGCTTACACACAATCGCCGCAAAGCAGTTGTTGAACCCTCTCGCCCGCGATAAAGATGTGACATCAAGGAACATGAGGGCGAATTATGAAGAACATCGTTTTATGCTGTGCTGCAGGTATGTCTACCAGTATGCTGGTTCAACGTATGAAAGACGCAGCTCAGAAGAAAGGTATTGAGGTTTCCATCAAGGCCGTGCCGGTCGCGGAGTTTCAAGACAATCTCAATGAAGCCGACATCATCCTGCTTGGCCCACAGGTCAAGTATGAGCAAGCTAAGCTGCAGGCGCAGGCCGATCCGCTGGGCAAAAAAGTGGCGGTTATCGACATGATGGATTACGGCATGATGAAAGGTGATGCCGTTCTGGAAAAAGCCCTCAAACTGATGGAGTAAGCCGGCATGGAAGATTTGGAAACCACCATTATGGAGCTGCTGGTGAACGCTGGCGCTGCGCGTAGTGCTGCATTAACCGCGCTACAGCTTGCGCGTAAAGGCGATTTCACCGGTTCAGAAAAAGCGATGGCGGAGTCACACGACTACGTGAAGCATGCACACACCATTCAGACCCAACTTATTGGTCTGGATGAAGGCACCGGTAAATTACCGGTAAACCTGATTACCGTTCACTCTCAGGACCATCTGATGAACGCGATGGTGATTCAGGATTTAGCAACGGATATGATCGAACTCTATCGTCGTACCGCGTAATCAAACGCATTAAAGCAGGTGCCATAAGGCACCTGCTTTTTTATTACAGAAAACCATACAGCCCGGCGAATACCCAGCCAAATACGCACGAGACACTCACGCCAATCAAGCCCGGCAGAATAAAGCTGTGGTTAATCACGAAGCGACCAATATGCGTGGTGCCTGAACGGTCAAACTGAATCGCCGCCAGGTCACTGGGATAGGTGGGCAGAATATAGTAACCGTAGCAGGCAGGCGCTGATGCCACGATATACGCGGGGTCCACGCCAATCGCCAGTGCGACCGGAACAATCGCCGCTAACGCTGCCGCCTGTGAGTTCACGAATTTCGAGACCAGCAGCAGTACAATCGCATAGGCCCACGGATACTCCTTCACCATTTCGCCTAACACGCCTTTAATTTCGGACATGTGCGCGCCAAACATGGTTTCCGCCATCCAGGCAATACCGTACACCGCAACAATCGCTATCATCCCGGAACGGAAAACTTCGTTTTTAGAAATCGATGCCGGATTAGTTTTGGTGATGATGATAATCAACGCGCCAGACAGCAGCATAAACATCTGGATAACCAGCACCATCGACAATGGCTTACCATCAAAGGCCGGACGCAGTTCTGAAAATGCCCCCAGCAGTGCCACTACCGCAATGGATGCCAGGAAGATCCACATCGCCACCCAGTTACTGGTGGGGAGTTTTTTATCCAAAAGCGTCGCCGTATCGCCATACACATAGTGACGGTTTTCCGGTACGGCAATAAATTCCTGGAAGGTCTGGTCTTTATCTAAATCCTTTCCGCGGAACCAGCTAAAAATACCAATCGCCAGGATGCCGAGCAGCGTCGATGGGATGGTAATGGATAAAAGATCGAGAAATTCGAGATGCTTGCCGTTAAAGGTGAAATTACCGAGCATCGCCACTAATGACACCACGGCAACCGAGACCGGGCTGGCAATAATGCCCATCTGTGCGCCGATAGAACTCGCCGCCATAGGACGTTCCGGCCGGATATTATTTTTGATCGCCACATCGTAAATAATCGGCAAAATGGTATACACGACATGCCCGGTACCGCAGAGAATGGTCAGTGTGCAGGTGACGAAAGGCGCGACGATGGAAACATATTTCGGGTTACGCCGCAGAAGCTTTTCGGCAATTTGCAGCATCACATCTAAGCCGCCTGAAGCCTGAAGCGTTGCCGATGCGGCTACCACGGCAATAATCACCAGCATCACATCGACAGGCGGTTTACCCGGCTGAAGATGAAAAACAAAGACCAGAATAACCAGCCCGATGCCGCCCAAAAGCCCCAGTGCAATACCGCCCTTTCTCGCGCCGTAGAACAAACAAATTAAGATGATAATGAGTTGTATAGCAAATTCCATGCATCCCCCAAATCCTGTCCGTTAATATCCGCTATTTTGTCGAGCGCTGATTTTTGTTGTTTGGATTTCCTCCTTTGCCTTTTTCAGGGCAAATAAACCCCGTCCGACGGTGCTGTGCCGGGTCTGTAAGTCATTCATTTGATTACTATGGTGCTTCGACTATATCCACTTTATAAATGTGGTTTTTTGATATGCGTAGAATTTTTAACCATTGGTTTTTTACAGACATAAAAAAAGCCAGCCGGGAAAACCGACTGGCTTTTTAAGCGCTACCTTAACGATTACTCGTTATCGGAACCGCCCAGGCCTGCGTTCAGCAGTTCTGCCAGGCTGGCAGACGCTTCTTCCGCACTCACCTGCTGAGTAGCAGGAACTTCACCTGCTGCACGGCGGCGAATACGATCCTGGTGGTACGCGTAACCGGTACCTGCCGGGATCAGACGACCCACAATGACGTTCTCTTTCAGACCGCGCAGTTCATCACGTTTACCTGCAACAGCTGCTTCGGTCAGGACACGTGTGGTCTCCTGGAACGATGCTGCAGAGATGAAGGACTCGGTTGCCAGAGACGCTTTGGTGATACCCAGCAGATCGCGGGAGAACGTTGCGCCCACTTTGCCGTTCGCTTCCAGTTCGCGGTTAGCGATCTTAACGCGAGAGTATTCAACCTGTTCGCCTTCCAGGAAGTCGGAGCTACCTGCATTCTCGATGGTGGCTTTACGCAGCATCTGACGAACGATAACTTCAATGTGTTTATCGTTAATCTTAACGCCCTGCAGACGGTATACGTCCTGTACTTCGTTAACGATGTAACGAGTTACAGCATGAACACCACGCAGACGCAGAATGTCGTGCGGCGCTTCCGGACCGTCGGAAACCACGTCACCACGTTCTACACGTTCACCTTCGAACACGTTGAGCTGACGCCATTTCGGAATCATCTCTTCGTACGGATCGCTACCGTCTACCGGGGTGATAACCAGACGACGCTTCCCTTTGGTTTCTTTACCGAAGGAAATGATGCCGCTGATTTCAGCCAGGATTGCCGGCTCTTTCGGACGACGTGCTTCGAACAGGTCCGCAACGCGCGGCAGACCACCGGTAATATCCTTGGTACCGCCAGATTCCTGCGGAACACGGGCCAGGGTATCACCAGAGCTGATCTGGATGCCATCTTCCAGCTGAACAATCGCTTTGCCCGGCAGGAAGTACTGAGCAGGCATATCGGTACCTGGGATCAGAACATCGTTACCCTGAGCATCAACGATTTTCAGTGCCGGACGCAGATCTTTACCACCCGCGGTACGTTCTGCGGAATCCAGAACCACCAGCGAAGACAGACCGGTCAGTTCGTCAGTTTGACGAGTAATGGTCTGGCCGTCGATCATGTCAGTGAAGCGAACAAAACCGCTTACTTCGGTGATAACCGGCATGGTGTGCGGATCCCAGTTTGCAACGGTTTCGCCGCCAGCAACCTGTTCGCCATCACCTTTCGCCATAACAGAACCGTAAGGTACTTTATAGCTTTCTTTGGTACGGCCGAATTCGTCGATCAGTTTCAGCTCGGTGTTACGAGAAGTGATAACCAGTTTACCGCTGGAGTTCACAACCGATTTCGCGTTGCTGAGCTTGATGCTACCTTTGTTTTTCACCTGGATGCTGGATTCAGCAGCCGCACGAGATGCCGCACCACCGATGTGGAACGTACGCATCGTCAGCTGTGTACCCGGCTCACCGATGGACTGTGCCGCGATAACGCCGATGGCTTCACCTTTGTTGATGATGTGGCCACGCGCCAGGTCACGACCATAGCAGTGCGCACATACACCAAAGTCGGTGTCACAGGATACGACAGAACGAACTTTGACGGAGTCAACGGAGTTCTCTTCCAGCAGGTCACACCAGTGCTCATGCAGCAGCGTGTTACGAGGAACCAGAATGTCCGCAGTACCCGGCTTCAGAACGTCTTCCGCGGTTACACGACCCAGTACGCGATCGCGCAGCGGCTCTTTAACGTCACCACCCTCGATAACCGGGGTCATGGTGATGCCTTCCAGCGTGCCACAATCGTCTTCGGTCACAACCAGATCCTGCGCCACGTCAACCAGACGACGGGTCAGATAACCGGAGTTCGCGGTTTTCAGTGCGGTATCCGCCAGACCTTTACGCGCACCGTGAGTCGAGATGAAGTACTGGAGTACGTTCAGACCTTCACGGAAGTTCGCGGTGATTGGCGTTTCGATGATGGAGCCATCTGGCTTCGCCATCAGACCACGCATACCTGCCAGCTGACGAATCTGTGCCGCAGAACCACGCGCACCGGAGTCGGCCATCATGTAGATGCTGTTGAAGGAAACCTGCTGCTCTTCCTGACCGTCACGGTTAATCACGGTTTCGGTTTGCAGGTTATCCATCATCGCTTTGGATACACGATCGTTCGCCGCAGCCCAGATATCGATAACTTTGTTGTAGCGTTCGCCCGCGGTGACCAGACCAGACTGGAACTGTTCCTGGATCTCAGCAACTTCCGCTTCCGCTTCGCTGATGATCTCGTATTTTTTCTCCGGGATGACCATGTCATCGATACCAACGGATGCACCTGAGCGCGCTGCATAAGCAAAGCCGGTGTACATCGTCTGGTCCGCGAAAATAACGGTCGGTTTCAGACCCAGAATACGGTAGCAGGTGTTCAGCATTTTGGAGATCGCTTTCTTACCCAGTGCCTGGTTCACGATGGTGAACGGCAGACCTTTAGGTACGATCATCCACAGAATGGCACGGCCAATAGTCGTGTCTTTCAGGCTGGTTTTAGCAACGAACTCGCCGTTTTCGTCTTTTTCATATTCGGTGATACGCACTTTTACACGCGCATGCAGAGAGGCCAGGCCAGCGCGATAAATACGCTCAGCTTCTTTCGGGCCAGTCAGCACCATGCCTTCGCCTTTGGCGTTAACACAGTCACGGGTCATGTAGTACAGACCCAATACAACGTCCTGAGACGGAACGATGATTGGCTCGCCGTTCGCAGGGGACAGGATGTTGTTGGTAGACATCATCAGCGCACGCGCTTCGAGCTGGGCTTCCAGCGTCAGCGGTACGTGAACAGCCATCTGGTCACCATCGAAGTCGGCGTTGTATGCCGCACAAACCAGCGGGTGAAGCTGAATAGCTTTACCTTCGATCAGAACCGGTTCAAACGCCTGGATACCCAAACGGTGCAGTGTTGGTGCACGGTTCAGCATAACCGGGTGTTCGCGGATAACTTCGTCCAGGATATCCCAAACGACAGCTTCTTCGCGCTCAACCATTTTCTTAGCGGCTTTGATGGTGGTGGCGAGGCCACGCAGTTCCAGCTTGCCGTAGATGAACGGTTTGAACAGCTCCAGTGCCATTTTCTTCGGCAGACCGCACTGATGCAGACGCAGGTATGGACCTACGGTGATGACAGAACGACCGGAGTAGTCAACACGCTTACCGAGCAGGTTCTGACGGAAACGACCCTGTTTACCTTTGATCATGTCGGCCAAAGATTTCAGAGGACGTTTGTTAGAACCGGTGATCGCACGACCGCGACGACCGTTATCCAGCAGGGCGTCGACCGCTTCCTGCAGCATACGTTTTTCGTTGCGTACGATGATGTCCGGCGCAGCCAGATCCAGCAGACGTTTCAGACGGTTGTTACGGTTAATGACGCGACGATACAGATCGTTCAGGTCAGACGTCGCGAAACGACCACCATCCAGCGGAACCAGCGGACGCAGATCTGGCGGCAGTACCGGCAGAACGGTCAGGATCATCCACTCTGGTTTGTTACCAGACTGAACGAACGCTTCCAGCAGTTTGATACGCTTGGTCAGCTTTTTACGCTTGGTTTCGGAGTTGGTTTCGTTCAGCTCTTCACGCAGAGTTTCACACTCTTGCTCCAGATCCATGCTCTTCAGCAGGGCCTGAATAGCTTCTGCACCCATCTTCGCGTCGAATTCGTCACCGAACTCTTCCAGCGCGTCCAGATACTGTTCTTCGGTCAGAATCTGATTACGTTCCAGGTTCGTCATACCGCCTTCGATAACCACATAGGATTCGAAGTACAGAACACGTTCGATATCACGCAGCGGCATATCCAGCAGCAGGCCGATACGGGACGGCAGGGATTTCAGGAACCAGATGTGCGCAGTCGGAGACGCCAGCTCGATGTGGCCCATACGCTCACGGCGTACTTTAGTCTGGGTCACTTCAACGCCGCACTTCTCACAGATCACACCACGGTGTTTCAGGCGCTTGTACTTACCGCACAGGCACTCGTAGTCTTTTACCGGCCCAAAGATACGGGCGCAGAAAAGGCCGTCACGCTCAGGTTTGAACGTACGGTAGTTAATGGTTTCCGGCTTTTTAACTTCACCGAAAGACCATGAACGGATCATGTCTGGCGATGCCAGAGCAATTTTGATCGCATCAAACTCTTCGGTTTTAGTCTGCGCTTTCAGAAACTTTAATAAATCTTTCACGGATTTGCTCCCGTCGGAGTTAGCACAATCTGGTGCCGGCTGTTACGCCAGCACCAGTGACCTGTTTGAGCGAGAGTTACTCGTCTTCCAGCTCGATGTTGATACCCAGCGAGCGGATTTCTTTCAACAGTACGTTGAAGGATTCCGGCATGCCCGGTTCCATCTGATGGTTACCGTCTACGATGTTTTTATACATCTTAGTACGGCCATTCACGTCATCAGACTTAACGGTGAGCATTTCCTGCAGGGTGTATGCCGCGCCATATGCTTCCAGCGCCCACACTTCCATCTCCCCGAAGCGCTGACCACCGAACTGCGCCTTACCACCCAGCGGCTGCTGAGTAACCAGGCTGTAAGAACCGGTAGAACGCGCATGCATTTTGTCGTCAACCAGGTGGTTCAGTTTCAGCATATACATGTAACCCACGGTTACCTGACGCTCGAACTGCTCACCTGTACGGCCGTCAAACAGTGTGATCTGACCGGAAGTCGGCAGGCCACCCAGTTGCAACAGCTCTTTGATTTCAGACTCTTTCGCACCGTCGAAGACCGGCGTTGCGATTGGCATACCTTTACGCAGGTTCTCAGCCAGACGCAGAACTTCTTCATCACTGAAGGTGTTCAGGTCAACTTTCTGACGAACGTCAGCGCCCAGATCGTACGCACGCTGGATGAATTCGCGCAGTTTCGCGACTTCTTGCTGCTGTTTCAGCATGGCGTTGATCTTATCGCCAATACCTTTCGCAGCCATACCCAGGTGAGTTTCCAGAATCTGACCGATGTTCATACGAGACGGTACGCCCAGCGGGTTCAGTACGATATCTACCGGTGTACCGTTAGCATCGTGCGGCATATCTTCGATCGGGTTGATCTTAGAGATAACACCCTTGTTACCGTGACGGCCTGCCATTTTATCACCAGGCTGGATACGGCGTTTAACGGCCAGGTATACCTTGACGATTTTCAGCACGCCCGGTGCCAGATCGTCGCCTTGGGTGATTTTGCGGCGTTTCGCTTCGAGTTTTTTCTCGAACTCGTGTTTCAGTTCGTCATACTGCTCAGCCAGCTGTTCCAGCTGATTTTGTTTCTCTTCGTCGGTCAGGCCGAGTTCCAGCCAGCGATCGCGAGGCAGTTTGTCGAGCTTCTCAGCTTCAACGCCACCGGCAACCAGCACAGCGTAAATACGGCTAAACAGGCCAGCTTCGAGGATCTGCAGTTCTTCAGACAGGTCTTTCTTCGCCTGTTTGAGCTGCATTTCTTCGATTTCCAGCGCACGTTTGTCTTTTTCCACGCCATCGCGGGTAAAGACCTGAACGTCGATAACGGTACCAGACACGCTGTTCGGCACGCGCAGAGAAGAGTCTTTAACGTCAGACGCTTTCTCACCGAAGATCGCACGCAGCAGCTTCTCTTCTGGGGTCAGCTGGGTTTCACCTTTCGGCGTTACCTTACCAACCAGAATGTCGCCACCGGTCACTTCTGCACCGATGTATACGATACCGGATTCATCCAGTTTGGAGAGCGCAGCTTCACCCACGTTCGGGATGTCGGCGGTGATCTCTTCCGGCCCCAGCTTGGTGTCACGGGACACACAGGCCAGTTCCTGAATGTGGATGGTTGTGAAACGGTCTTCCTGAACAACACGCTCGGATACGAGGATGGAGTCTTCGAAGTTGTAACCGTTCCATGGCATGAATGCCACGCGCATGTTCTGACCCAGCGCCAGTTCACCGAGGTCGGTGGACGGACCATCAGCCAGCACATCACCACGATCAACCGGCTCACCCAGAGATACGCAAGGCATCTGGTTGATACAGGTGTTCTGGTTAGAACGGGTGTATTTGGTCAGGTTATAGATGTCGATACCTGCTTCGCCCGGGTACATCTCGTCTTCGTTAACTTTGATAACGATACGGGAAGCATCCACGTACTGAACGGTACCGCCACGCTTAGCAACTGCAGTAACACCGGAGTCAACGGCAACAGCACGTTCCATACCGGTACCAACCAGCGGCTTATCAGAGCGCAGAGTCGGAACCGCCTGACGTTGCATGTTCGCACCCATCAATGCACGGTTGGCGTCATCGTGTTCCAGGAACGGGATCAGGGACGCACCGACGGAAACCACCTGTTGGGTGGATACGTCCATGTAGTCAACCTGGTCACGGCTGAACAAGCTGGATTCGCCTTTGCTACGGCAGGTTACCAGGTCTTCTACGAAGTGGCCTTCATCGTCCAGGTTGGAGTTCGCCTGAGCAATAACGTAGTTGCCTTCTTCGATAGCAGACAGGTAGTGAATTTCATCAGTTACCACACCGTCGGTCACTTTACGATACGGCGTCTCGAGGAAGCCATATTCGTTAGTCTGTGCATACACGGACAGGGAGTTGATCAGACCGATGTTCGGACCTTCAGGCGTTTCGATTGGACATACGCGACCGTAGTGAGTCGGGTGTACATCTCGAACTTCAAAGCCTGCGCGTTCACGGGTCAGACCGCCTGGGCCGAGTGCGGAGATACGACGTTTGTGCGTAATCTCAGACAGCGGGTTGTTCTGGTCCATAAACTGAGACAGCTGGCTGGAACCAAAGAACTCTTTCACTGCTGCGGAAATCGGCTTGGCGTTGATCATATCCTGAGGCATCAGGGTATCGAGATCGCCCAGAGACAGACGCTCTTTCACCGCACGTTCTACACGTACCAGGCCAACGCGGAACTGGTTTTCCGCCATTTCGCCAACGGAACGGATACGACGGTTGCCGAGGTGGTCGATATCATCGACTTCGCCTTTACCGTTACGGATATCGATGAGCTTTTTCATCACTTCGATGATGTCTTCTTTGCTCAGGATACCGGAACCTTCGATTTCGTCGCGCAGCAGAGAACGGTTGAACTTCATACGACCAACCGCAGACAGGTCATAGCGGTCTTCGGAGAAGAACAGGTTCTCAAACAGGCTTTCAGCTGCTTCACGAGTCGGCGGCTCACCCGGGCGCATCATGCGGTAGATTTCTACCAGCGCGCTCAGACGATCGTTGGTTGGGTCAACGCGTACAGTCTCAGAGATGTACGGACCGTGGTCCAGATCGTTGGTGAACAGCGTTTCGATACGTTTGTGGCCAGACTGGCTCAGCTTAGCCAGCAGATCCAGGCTCAGCTCCATGTTAGCCGGGCAGATCAGCTCGCCAGTCGATTCGTCAACGTAATCTTTAGACGCAACTTTGCCAGCAATGTACTCAACCGGAACTTCGATATGTTTGATATCGTCTTTTTCCAGCTGGCGAATGTGGCGCGCAGTAATACGGCGGCCTTTTTCAACGTACACTTTGCCGTTAGCTTCGATGTCAAAGGATGCGGTTTCACCACGCAGGCGTTCCGGAACCAGCTCCATCTGCAGCTTGTTGTCGCGAATTTCGAAAACAACTTTCTCAAAGAACAGGTCAAGGATCTGCTCAGTGGTGTAGTTCAGCGCACGCAGAATGATGGTCGCAGGCAGTTTACGGCGACGGTCAATACGTACGAACAGGTTGTCCTTCGGATCGAATTCGAAGTCCAGCCAGGAACCACGGTAAGGAATGATGCGCGCGTTATACAGCACTTTACCCGAAGAGTGGGTTTTACCTTTGTCGGAGTCAAAGAAGACGCCCGGACTACGGTGCAGCTGAGAAACGATAACACGCTCAGTACCGTTGATAACAAAGGTACCGTTGTCAGTCATGAGCGGAATTTCACCCATGTAGACTTCTTGTTCTTTAATGTCTTTTACGGTGCCTTCCGGCGCTTCGCGCTCGTAGATCACCAGACGCAGTTTTACGCGCAGCGGTGCGGAATAGGTCACGCCACGGATCTGACATTCCTGGACGTCAAACACCGGTTCGCCAAGGCGGTAGCTGACGTATTGCAGCTCGGAATTACCGCTGTAGCTCTGAATCGGGAACACGGAACGGAAGGCGGCTTCCAGACCATACTGCCCTTCAGGATCTTGCTCGATGAACTTCTGAAACGAGTCAAGCTGGATAGAAAGGAGATAAGGCACATCCAGTACTTGTGGACGTTTACCAAAATCCTTACGAATACGTTTTTTCTCGGTATAGGAGTAAACCATTAGGGTTCCTCAGCTCGCTGACAAGTCGACCCATCTGCCCAATTGAATGGCAGTTTGTGCAACACTATTTTGTTGACCGGAAAATGGAACACTTTCCGCAATGCTTGTTGCTATCACGCTTAAATCATTTCGTTGCGATTTACACAGAGCGAGCACCCTGTCGCAGTATATTAAGTCGTCGATAGAAACAAGCATTGTCAGGACAACCAGTAGTCAAACAGTGTGAAACGCTACTGGCGCCTTACAGCGCAAAAAGGCTGGTGACTAAAAAGTCACCAGCCATCAGCCTGATTTCTCAGGCTGCAACCGGAAGGGTTGGCTTATTTAACTTCAACTTCAGCGCCAGCTTCTTCCAGAGATTTTTTCAGTGCTTCTGCGTCGTCTTTGCTCACGCCTTCTTTCAGAGCGGCCGGAGCAGATTCAACCAGGTCTTTCGCTTCTTTCAGACCCAGGCCAGTTGCGCCACGTACTGCTTTGATTACAGCAACTTTGTTAGCGCCAGCAGCTTTCAGAATTACGTCGAATTCAGTTTTTTCTTCAGCAGCTTCAGCCGGGCCAGCAGCTACAGCTACAGCAGCAGCAGCGGAAACACCGAATTTTTCTTCCATTGCAGAGATCAGTTCTACAACGTCCATTACGGACATAGCGGCAACTGCTTCAATGATTTGATCTTTAGTGATAGACATTTAAATTGTTCCTGAAAATCAGAATAAGTTTATACGTAAGCGAATACTTGATAAAGATAACTGCGATTAAGCAGCTTCTTTCGCATCGCGAACAGCAGCCAGAGTGCGAACCAGTTTGCCAGCCGAAGCTTCTTTCATGGTTGCCATCAGGCGTGCAATTGCTTCTTCGTAGGTCGGCAGGGTTGCCAGGCGATCGATTTGCGATGCCGGGATCAACTCACCTTCAAAGGCTGCAGCTTTGACCTCAAATTTTGCATTCGCTTTCGCGAACTCTTTGAACAGACGAGCAGCAGCGCCCGGGTGTTCCATAGAGTATGCAATCAGGGTCGGACCAACGAACGCGTCTTTCAGGCACTCAAACTGAGTACCCTCAACAACACGACGCAGCAGGGTGTTACGAACAACACGCATGTATACGCCGGCTTCGCGACCTGCTTTACGCAGTTCGGTCATTTTGTCCACAGTTACGCCGCGGGAATCCGCAACTACTGCAGACAGCGCGCCTTTGGCTACTTCGCTGACTTCAGCAACAATCGCTTGTTTGTCTTGAAGATTTAAAGCCATTAGCTTTGCTCCTGGATGTTTGCCAGGGCTCATGCCCTGGAACTCACTTCACTCCTCCAAAATGGAGAGAGCGTCTTAAATACGGTGAGCAGAAACAAGCCAAAGAGTACTTTAAAAAATAATCTTAGCGTTCTGTCACCGTCTACGCAGGGGATTAAGTTTCTTGCGAAACACCTGCGGTCTTCGACGGAGGCCTGGATAGGCCAGGCTCCAACGAACAAATCTTTTCTATCCGTCGCTATTCAATCTGTAGCGGCGTTGACTGCCTTCGTTCACACCCGTCACATAGTGAACTATGCTCCTGGCGATTCACTCAGTTGTCGCCTTGCCACAGCCTGAATATCTCGGATATACGTCTGCAATTAGCAGAATACGTGGGGGTAAGATTGTAGACAAAATCACCGCCCACGTAAAGGCATTAGTTTGCAGCAGCGCTCAGGCCAGCCTGGTCAACTGCAACACCTGCACCCATGGTGGTGGAGATGCTAACTTTCTTGATGTACACGCCTTTCGCCTGAGTCGGTTTTGCTTTTTTCAGCGCAACCAGCAGAGCTTCCAGGTTTTCTTTCAGTTTGTCAGCGTCAAAGTCCACTTTACCGATGGTGGTGTGGATGATGCCGTTTTTGTCGTTACGATAACGAACCTGACCTGCTTTAGCGTTCTTAACCGCTTCAGCAACGTTAGGCGTTACAGTACCTACTTTCGGGTTTGGCATCAGGCCGCGCGGGCCCAGAACCTGACCCAGCTGGCCAACAACGCGCATTGCATCCGGGGAAGCAATAACAACGTCGAAGTTCATTTCGCCTTTCTTGATCTGGTCAGCCAGATCTTCCATACCTACCAGTTCAGCGCCTGCAGCTTTAGCAGCTTCAGCGTTTGCGCCCTGGGTAAATACGGCAACGCGAACGGAACGGCCAGTACCGTGCGGCAGTACAGTTGCACCACGTACGTTCTGGTCAGATTTACGAGCGTCGATGCCGAGGTTAACAGCAACGTCAACGCTTTCGTTGAATTTAGCAGTGGCCAGCTCTTTCAGCAGAGCAATAGCTTCGTTGATGTCGTACTGTTTAGTTGCATCAACTTTTTCACGGATCACGCGCATACGCTTGGTCAGTTTAGCCATTTCTTAGTCCTCCACTACCAGGCCCATGGAACGTGCAGTACCTTCAATGGAGCGAGTCATCGCTTCAATGTCGGCGCCAGTCATGTCGGCAGCTTTGGTCTGCGCGATTTCCTGCAGCTGAGCGCGAGAAATTTTACCAACTTTCTCTTTGTTCGGCTTACCGGAACCAGACTTAATACCAGCCGCTTTTTTCAGCAGAACTGCTGCCGGCGGAGTCTTGGTGATGAAGGTGAAAGAACGGTCAGCGTAAACGGTGATAACAACCGGAATCGGCAGACCTTTTTCGATGGAATCAGTTTTTGCGTTGAACGCTTTGCAGAATTCCATGATGTTCACACCCTGCTGACCCAGTGCTGGACCAACCGGCGGACTCGGGTTTGCCATACCAGCTGCAACCTGCAGCTTAACGTAGGCTTGTACTTTCTTAGCCATTGCAATTTCCTCTGAGTGGGTAATAGCGCCTCGGTGAGGCTCCCCGTGATAAATATCGTTTTACGGGCAATGCCCGTAAAAACAAAAGGCGCGAAATTGTATGCCAATTTCGCGCCTCATGCAACGATTAAATCGCTGCTTTTTTGATCGCCGCGTTACGCTTTTTCGACCTGCGCGAAGTCCAGTTCTACCGGGGTCGCACGACCGAAGATAGAAACAGACACTTTCAGGCGAGACTTCTCGTAATCCACTTCTTCAACGACGCCGTTGAAGTCAGCGAACGGACCATCGTTAACGCGAACCATCTCACCCGGTTCGAACAGCGTTTTCGGACGCGGCTTATCACCAACCTGCTGCAGGCGGTTCATAATCGCATCAACTTCTTTGTCGCTGATCGGCGCCGGACGGTCAGAAGTACCGCCGATGAAGCCCATTACGCGCGGCACGCTGCGCACAAGGTGCCAGCTCGCATCGTTCATGACCATCTGGACCAGAACGTAACCCGGGAAGAATTTGCGCTCGCTTTTGCGACGCTGGCCGCCACGGATCTCAACGACTTCTTCAGTCGGGACCATGACTTCGCCAAACAGCTCTTCCATGTTGTGTAATTTGATGTGCTCACGCAGCGAAGTGGCTACGCGGCCTTCAAAACCGGAAAACGCCTGAACGACGTACCAGCGCTTTTTAGGTGCTTCAGACATCTTAGAACCTCAGGCCAGTGATAAAAGAGACCAGGCGAACCAGAATACCATCCAGTCCCCACAGGATCAGCGACATTACCGCGGTAACCGCAGCAACGATAAGCGTAGTGTGCAGTGTTTCCTGGCGAGTCGGCCAGATAACCTTGCGAACTTCAGTACGCGCTTCACGTGCAAACGCAACGGTCGCTTTTCCTTTTGTCGTTAACAGCGCGACACCACCCGCTGCAGCAATAAGAATTACTACGGCCAGCGCGCGCAATGGCAGCATCATGTCACGATAAAGATAGTTGCCGACGATAGCCACAATCAGCAGCACCGCAACCACAACCCACTTCATCGCTTCCAGGCCGCGCCCGCTCCCTTGAGCTTCGGTATTCGCACTCATAAACCAACCTGTCAGAAGAATTCTACAAACATTTTCACCCCGCGGGTGCGAGGCGATCCAAACCGAAAGTAAGTTTCGGACTAAACGCCCTCTTCAGAGCCTGTCTCAGCAATGATTATGACAAAAAAAATCACTGATGAGCCAGGTTCTGCTTCGAAAGCGTACAAAAAGGGCATCAAATGATGCCCTTTTATTGCGCATTGCGTCAAATGTTATCAGCAATTAGCTCATTACTTTAGCAACAACGCCCGCGCCAACGGTACGGCCGCCTTCACGGATTGCGAAACGCAGACCGTCGTCCATCGCGATCGGGTGGATCAGGGTAACAACCATTTTGATGTTGTCGCCCGGCATTACCATCTCTACGCCTTCCGGCAGTTCGATGGTGCCAGTCACGTCAGT
>NZ_VTZO01000037.1:0-3004 GCF_008369545.1 Pseudocitrobacter sp. 73
CGTTCCTTCAGGACTCTCAAGGAGTCAGGGAGAACTCATCTCGGGGCAAGTTTCGTGCTTAGATGCTTTCAGCACTTATCTCTTCCGCATGTAGCTACCGGGCAATGCCATTGGCATGACAACCCGAACACCAGTGATGCGTCCACTCCGGTCCTCTCGTACTAGGAGCAGCCCCCCTCAATTCTCCAGCGCCCACGGCAGATAGGGACCGAACTGTCTCACGACGTTCTAAACCCAGCTCGCGTACCACTTTAAATGGCGAACAGCCATACCCTTGGGACCTACTTCAGCCCCAGGATGTGATGAGCCGACATCGAGGTGCCAAACACCGCCGTCGATATGAACTCTTGGGCGGTATCAGCCTGTTATCCCCGGAGTACCTTTTATCCGTTGAGCGATGGCCCTTCCATTCAGAACCACCGGATCACTATGACCTGCTTTCGCACCTGCTCGCGCCGTCACGCTCGCAGTCAAGCTAGCTTATGCCATTGCACTAACCTCCTGATGTCCGACCAGGATTAGCTAACCTTCGTGCTCCTCCGTTACTCTTTGGGAGGAGACCGCCCCAGTCAAACTACCCACCAGACACTGTCCGCAACCCGGATCACGGGTCTACGTTAGAACATCAAACATTAAAGGGTGGTATTTCAAGGTTGGCTCCATGCAGACTGGCGTCCACACTTCAAAGCCTCCCACCTATCCTACACATCAAGGCTCAATGTTCAGTGTCAAGCTATAGTAAAGGTTCACGGGGTCTTTCCGTCTTGCCGCGGGTACACTGCATCTTCACAGCGAGTTCAATTTCACTGAGTCTCGGGTGGAGACAGCCTGGCCATCATTACGCCATTCGTGCAGGTCGGAACTTACCCGACAAGGAATTTCGCTACCTTAGGACCGTTATAGTTACGGCCGCCGTTTACCGGGGCTTCGATCAAGAGCTTCGCGTTGCCGCTAACCCCATCAATTAACCTTCCGGCACCGGGCAGGCGTCACACCGTATACGTCCACTTTCGTGTTTGCACAGTGCTGTGTTTTTAATAAACAGTTGCAGCCAGCTGGTATCTTCGACTGATTTCAGCTCCATGAGTAAATCACTTCACCTACATATCAGCGTGCCTTCTCCCGAAGTTACGGCACCATTTTGCCTAGTTCCTTCACCCGAGTTCTCTCAAGCGCCTTGGTATTCTCTACCTGACCACCTGTGTCGGTTTGGGGTACGATTCAATGTTACCTGATGCTTAGAGGCTTTTCCTGGAAGCAGGGCATTTGTTACTTCAGCACCGTAGTGCCTCGTCATCACGTCTCAGTGTTAAAAGAAGTCCGGATTTACCTAAACTTCCCACCTACACGCTTAAACCGGGACAACCGTCGCCCGGCCAACATAGCCTTCTCCGTCCCCCCTTCGCAGTAACACCAAGTACAGGAATATTAACCTGTTTCCCATCGACTACGCCTTTCGGCCTCGCCTTAGGGGTCGACTCACCCTGCCCCGATTAACGTTGGACAGGAACCCTTGGTCTTCCGGCGTGCGGGTTTTTCACCCGCATTATCGTTACTTATGTCAGCATTCGCACTTCTGATACCTCCAGCATGCCTCACGACACACCTTCAACGGCTTACAGAACGCTCCCCTACCCAACAACGCATAAGCGTCGCTGCCGCAGCTTCGGTGCACAGTTTAGCCCCGTTACATCTTCCGCGCAGGCCGACTCGACCAGTGAGCTATTACGCTTTCTTTAAATGATGGCTGCTTCTAAGCCAACATCCTGGCTGTCTGAGCCTTCCCACATCGTTTCCCACTTAACTGTGACTTTGGGACCTTAGCTGGCGGTCTGGGTTGTTTCCCTCTTCACGACGGACGTTAGCACCCGCCGTGTGTCTCCCGTGATAACATTCTTCGGTATTCGTAGTTTGCATCGGGTTGGTAAGTCGGGATGACCCCCTAGCCGAAACAGTGCTCTACCCCCGAAGATGAGTTCACGAGGCGCTACCTAAATAGCTTTCGGGGAGAACCAGCTATCTCCCGGTTTGATTGGCCTTTCACCCCCAGCCACAAGTCATCCGCTAATTTTTCAACATTAGTCGGTTCGGTCCTCCAGTTAGTGTTACCCAACCTTCAACCTGCCCATGGCTAGATCACCGGGTTTCGGGTCTATACCCTGCAACTTAACGCCCAGTTAAGACTCGGTTTCCCTTCGGCTCCCCTATTCGGTTAACCTTGCTACAGAATATAAGTCGCTGACCCATTATACAAAAGGTACGCAGTCACCCCATAAAGAGGCTCCCACTGCTTGTACGTACACGGTTTCAGGTTCTTTTTCACTCCCCTCGCCGGGGTTCTTTTCGCCTTTCCCTCACGGTACTGGTTCACTATCGGTCAGTCAGGAGTATTTAGCCTTGGAGGATGGTCCCCCCATATTCAGACAGGATACCACGTGTCCCGCCCTACTCTTCGAGTTCACAGCATATGCATTTTGGTGTACGGGACTTTCACCCTGTATCGTGCGACTTTCCAGACGCTTCCACTAACACACATGCTGATTCAGACTCTGGGCTGCTCCCCGTTCGCTCGCCGCTACTGGGGGAATCTCGGTTGATTTCTTTTCCTCGGGGTACTTAGATGTTTCAGTTCCCCCGGTTCGCTTCATTACGCTATGTATTCACGTAATGATAGTGTGTCGAAACACACTGGGTTTCCCCATTCGGAAATCGCCGGTTATAACGGTTCATATCACCTTACCGACGCTTATCGCAGATTAGCACGTCCTTCATCGCCTCTGACTGCCAGGGCATCCACCGTGTACGCTTAGTCGCTTAACCTCACAACCCGAAGATGTTTCGTAAAACACCACCGTGTTGCGAAAATTTGAGAGACTCGAACACACTTAAAGTGTGTCGTTTCAATTTTCAGCTTGATCCAGATTTTTAAAGAGCAAATATCTCAAACAAGACTTAACAGTCTGTTTTGAGATATTGAGGTCGGCGACTTTCACTCACACATACC
>NZ_VTZO01000038.1:0-44764 GCF_008369545.1 Pseudocitrobacter sp. 73
ATGATCAGAATTATAGGGTGCTCGCTCTGCTCCATTACCGAGCACGAAGGGCGCATTATTCAGAGCCGCTCGGAAGATTCGATCATCAACGAGATCGAAGCCATTCGCGATACGGTGCCGGGCTTTACTGGCGTGATTTCCGATCTTGGCGGGCCAACCGCGAACATGTACATGCTGCGCTGTAAATCGCCGCGTGCCGAGCAAACCTGCCGCCGCCTCTCCTGCGTTTATCCGGATATCTGTCCGCACATGGACACTAACCATGAGCCGACGATCAACCTTTACCGCCGCGCGCGCGATCTGAAAGGCATCAAGAAGATCCTCATCGCCTCCGGCGTGCGTTACGACATCGCGGTGGAAGATCCGCGCTATATCAAAGAGCTGGCAACCCATCACGTGGGCGGCTATCTGAAGATTGCGCCGGAACATACGGAAGAAGGGCCGTTGTCGAAAATGATGAAGCCGGGGATGGGAACCTATCACCGCTTTAAAGAGCTTTTCGACACCTATTCGAAACAGGCCGGCAAAGAGCAGTATTTGATTCCGTACTTTATCTCCGCGCATCCGGGTACGCGTGATGAAGATATGGTGAATCTGGCGCTGTGGCTGAAGAAACACCGTTTCCGCCTCGACCAGGTACAGAACTTCTACCCGTCACCGCTGGCGAACTCGACCACAATGTATTACACCGGCAAGAACCCGCTGGGTAAAATTGGCTATAAGAGTGAAGAAGTGGTGGTGCCGAAAGGGGATAAACAGCGCCGTCTGCATAAAGCGCTGCTGCGTTATCACGATCCGAAAAACTGGCCGATGATTCGTCAGGCGCTGGAAGCAATGGGTAAAAAGCATCTGATTGGCCCGCGTCGTGATTGTCTGGTGCCGTCACCGACGCTTGACGAGATGCGCGAAGCGCGTCGTCAGAACCGCAATACGCGCCCGGCGTTGACTAAACACACGCCGGTGGCGCACCAGCGCCAAACGCCAGCAGGTGCGAAGAAAGCGCCTGCCGCGCAGCCGCGTCCGGTTAATGCGGCTGCGAAAAAACGCGCAAAACCGACGGCGGGGCGTTAAGAATCCTGCTCCGCTCTGATTCTGGCCGCTAATGCGGCCAGCTTCTCATCATCCGCCCGCTCGTGATCGTGAGAAGACAGATAGCCCTCATACTGTTCAAAATACTTCTTCTGCTTAAATTCGATAGGCCGCCATTTCCTCATGTCGCCTGTGCCGTGCATCGGGCTGAGTTTGCTGTGCACGTGGTCCACGCCGAAACCTTCAAAAAACATTCCGCTGCGGCCCACATCATCAAAGGATTTATCCAGCAATTTAGCCACTTTCTGCGTCGCCAGAACTAAATCGGCCAGCGCCTGCGGCGGCATATCAAAGGCATAACTCGGATAGTGTTTTTTCGGGATGACGACGGTAAAGCCTTCGGTATTGGGGAAAATCGACAGGAAGGCCAGGTGATGCTCATCTTCCCAGATTTTATGGCAGGGCGCTTTGCCCTCAACGATTTGGCAGAAAATGCAGGTCATTCAAGGTCTCCTGTTTGGTTTACCCACGCGTGAATTTCGGCAGAAAAGTACTTATGGAATAGTATCATCCAGGTCTCGTCACTTAAGTGAGTTCTAACACAGGCGACTGCACTTTCGATAAATTGTTTCCACATGAAGTCCAGACTCTCTTCGTCAGAAGCCATCAAACCTGGCAGCGTCTTAGCATCCCATTCAGCACTATTTTTATCGTCAGTCGTTGTACGAATATAGCGGGCTATCTCTTGTAGACTGCTCGTAGCCGTTTTCTGACGCCAGTAATTTAGTGCCATGTTTTGGCAAATTTTAACGTCTTCTCTGCTGGCTGGAAGGAAAAGCGAATCAGGAAGAAGGTCGATACAGTCGCTGACAAAATAGAGGCGCTTGAGATGCCACGCCATTTTGCTTTTCTTTCCACGGTCCATTTCCCTCTCGCCTGCGTTATCGATAATGCGTATTACCGCCGCTTCTGGAGGGTTGCCTCTTCAATTTTTCGACGCAAGCTCCCGTATTCCGGGCGAATAAAATCCATAATTTCCCACTCTCCGGCAGAGCGACGAAGAAGGAGGTCTTGCTCTTTTATCGAATTGTCGTTAAGCGTAATACGAACATGCACCTTTGCCTGGTCCCCTCCGGCTTCTGGTACCGTAGTGTCGAATCGTCTGATGTTGTCGTCCGGTACGCCAATGAATACAGGATTGTCGTAGATAAATAGCGCGTCGGCCTGCAATGCATTTCTTATTTCCTGAGATGATTTCACTGGTGTTGCGATGCTGTCGTTCATCACATGGTGATACCAGGTGGTAATTATCCATTGCCAGGGCCAGCTATCATTGCGGTTTATCTGTCCGAAATATCGCGGTAAATTCGCCAAAATATTGCCCAGTTCAAAGGTCGAATGATAATAGTCATTCACCGCATCACGATATTGCGCACTGACAACCCATGTCCATGGCCAGGTATAATCACTTCTGCGGTGAAATAACTCCCTAACGAAATCCTGAGGTTGCGTTCTTTGCAGCGAGGCTAATGAAGAGAGTTTGGCCTGATTTTCACCGTTTATCGCCTGCCATGTGCTTCCTTGTGAAGACTTAATGTCGTCAATCAACCAACGCCCATCTTCCGCAACCATATACAACGTTTGCGTTCTGCTTTCTGTATCATCGACAAATAAGCGAAAACGCACGGTTACGCTGGCGTGCGTTTCATTAACCTGAATTGCTGAGACATTTTCAAGCACCAGCGTTTCATAGTCCTGACAATCACAAATCGGATCGCCATCCAGCCAGCCAATTTCGCCCGGCAGCGTGAGTTGATTGTTGAGAATAATGGCATTTTTCATCCACGTGGAAAGCAATGATGTGCTGCTGGTGTCACCAAAATTAACCCCAGTGGCATCGGCAGTGTAATGTTGATAAATCTGTTGGACAGTTTGCTCAGGTGATAATGATGGTATTTGTGACAGTGATGGGGCGCTGAAGAAAAGGCTCAGGAGGCAAAGGAGGTATTTCATTATCTTCCTCATCAAAAATGCCGCCCTATAAACTAAGGCGGCAGAGTCTTATTAGTAAAAGCCCAGCATCTTCCACCACGCCAGGCCGACGGTGATAAACACCGCCTGGTTAAACAGGCTGATAGCAAACCCGGTTCGCCACCAGACGCCAGTAGGCACGTAGCCCGCGCCGAAAAGAATCGGGCCGCGCGCGTGGGTGTATTGGGTGAGTGAGCAATAGAGGCTGCTGGTGAACGCCAGCATCAGCGCCATCGGCGCAGGCGGGATGTTCAGATGTAAGCCCACGCCCAGGAAGACAGCATACAGCGCCGCAATTTGCGCGTTGCCGCTGGCGAAGAAGTAGTGGGTGTAGAAGTAGGCGGCGTTCAGCAGCAGCAGTACGACAACCCAACTGGTGCCCTGCATGGCGCTACCAATGCTGTCGCCAATCAGGTTGCCGAACCACATGGTAAAGCCCAGTTTTTTCAGCTGGTTGGCCATCATCAGCAGCGCGGCAAACCAAATCAGCGTATCCCATGCGCCTTTCTCACTTTTCACATCTTCCCAGCTCAGCACGCCGCTCAGCAGCAGGATAGAGAGCCCAACAAACGACGCGGTGGTGGCATCCACACCCAGTTTGTCGCCGAAGATCCACAGCACCAGCAGTACGCCGACGGTCGCCAGCATCAGCCACTCGCCACGCGCCATGTTGCCCATTTCGGCGAGTTCTTTACGGGCGATTTCGGGGGCATCCGGCGTGTGCTTGATTTCCGGGCGGGTCAGCCAGTAAACCAACAGCGGTACGATCATCAACGACACCACGCACGGCAGCAAGGCCGCCATAAACCAGCTACCCCACGTCAGGGTGACGCCCGCGTTAGCCGCCAGTTTGACCGCCAGCAGGTTGCCGGTGTAGCCGGTCATAAACAGCGCGGCGGTGACATCATTGACGTTGCCAATACAGGTGATCAGGAAGGTACCGATTTTGCTGCGCGACTCGTCCTCCGGGCGTGAGCCAAAACTGCGCGCCAGCGAGTCGGCGATGGGGTAGATAACGCCGCCGCAGCGGGCGGTGTTGCTCGGCATTGCGGGGGATAAAATCAGGTCGGCAAACGCAAGGCCATACGCCAGCCCCAGCGTGCGTTTACCCAGCAGGCGGATCATTTGCAGGGCGATGCGCCGACCCAGGCCCGTTTTGATAAACCCGCGGGCAATCATAAAGGCGACGACGATAAGCCAGATCAATGAGCTGTTCAGTTCACTCAGTGCCGTGGTGATAGCGCCGCTGGCGGTTTTATCACCCGCCGCATAGGCGAGGGCAAAAACCGTAATACCGATGATCCCGACCGCGCCAATCGGCAGGACTTTCGCCACAATTGACGCAATGGTTGCCACAAAGATAATCGCAGAATGCCAGGCGGGTGCGCTGAGCCCGGAAGGCGGCGTCAGTTGCCAAAGCCCGGCGGCGATAAGCACGATAATAATGAGTGGGAGCCATTTTACTCCCTGGGATGTTTTCTTCGTCACGACATTACACTCGTTTTTATAGGCGAATTAATTCATGACATATATGTTTTGCCAAAAATTACCGCGCTATTGATGTCTGAGAAATACAGTTATCCTGATGATATTTTTATCCTGAAACCATCAGGAGGCCGGAGAAATTCAGCGGTTAGCGTAGAGTGTCGCGCCGAGACTGAACTCTGTGACCTTTATTCTGCAATGTCTTACGAAGAAAACTTTGATCCTGAAAAAGAAAATGACGGTAGGCAGTAAACAGAAGATATAACTTTATATAATGGCGCACTTATTGTTTAGAATTATATTGATAATATAGGTGTGAAGAATGAATTGAATTGTGTTATTCATTGTGAAAATGAATTACGGAATAAAAACGCCTGATACGAATAAGCGTACCAGGCGAAAATCATTAGCCGCCGAATTGATCCGGATCGGGTCCCAGACGTTTGCCTTTATCCAGTTTGGCTATTTCGCCCAGTTCGTCTTTATCAAGACGGAAATCCCAGACGTCGAAGTTGGCGGCAATACGCGCCGGTGTGACGGATTTAGGGATGACGACCAGGCCGTTATCCAGGTGCCAGCGAATCACAATTTGCGCGGGGGTTTTGCCATATTTATCCGCCAGCTCACGAATGATTTTCTGGTCAAATACGCCTTCGCCACCCTGAGCCAGTGGGCTCCAGGATTCGGTTTGAATTTTGTGCGTCGCGTTCCACGCATGTAGCTGGCGCTGCTGCATCAACGGGTGCAGTTCAATCTGATTGATGACCGGGGCGACGCCGGTTTCATCGATAATGCGTTGCAGGTGATTCACCTGGAAGTTGCAGACGCCGATGCTTTTTACCAGCCCTTGCTTTTGCAGCTCAATCATTCCTTTCCACGCGTCCACATAGTGGTCGATGGCGGGAACCGGCCAGTGCATCAGGTAGAGATCGAGATAATCCAGCTGTAGTTTATCGAGGCTCTCCTGTAGCGCCTCGGCCGGGCGTTTCTGATCGTCGTTCCACAGTTTGGTGGTGATAAACAGCTCTTCGCGCGGAACGCCTGCGCTTTTCAGCGCCTGGCCCACGCCATCTTCGTTCTTGTAGGCGGTGGCGGTATCAATCGAGCGATACCCGACTTCCAGCGCTTTATGAATCGCGGTGACAACCTCCTCGTTGCTTGCTTTCCACACGCCGAGACCCAGCTGCGGCATCACGTTGCCGTCCTGGAGTTTGATTACGGTTGGATGTGTCATGCATTTCTCCTTTTCTCTCTATTGCTTATCGGCACAGTGGGCCCGATAAGATTTGTAAGATCAATTCTGGTCGAAATATGCAAAAACGAAAGCCAGACGCTAAAGAGTTAGGTCTGGCTTTGGGTGGGGATTAACGTGCCGCTTCGTAAATGCGACGGCTTACGTCGAGGGTAATATCCTGATTTTCACCCAGTTTTGTCATGCCGTGTTCTTCGAGTTTTTTCAGCAGTGCGGGGATGGAGCTGCCGTCAAGACCATAATCGGACAGGCGAGTCGGTACGCCCATTTGCTCGAAGAAGTTACGGGTGGCGGCGATGGCGGCGTCGATACGCGCATCATCGGAACCTTCGGTGATGTTCCAGACGCGTTCTGCGTATTGCAGAAGTTTGGCGCGTTTGGTGTCACGTTTTTCATTCCACAGGGCCGGCAGCACGATAGCCAGCGTCTGTGCGTGGTCAAGACCGTGCATGGCGGTCAGTTCGTGACCCAGCATGTGGGTTGCCCAGTCCTGCGGCACGCCTGCGCCAATCAGGCCGTTTAACGCCTGTGTTGCCGCCCACATAATATTGGCGCGAACATCGTAGTTCTCAGGTTCTTTCAGCGCTTTCGGGCCATCTTCAACCAGCGTCAGCAGAATACCTTCCGCGAAGCGATCCTGAATTTTGCCGTTGACCGGGTAGGTTACGTACTGTTCGACCGTGTGCACGAAGGCATCAACCACACCGTTGGCGACCTGACGCGGTGGCAGAGTGTAGGTGTAGACCGGGTCCAGAATCGCGAAGACTGGCTGCACGTGCGGCGACATAAATGCGCGTTTGTCACCGGTGGTTTTCCGGGAAATAACCGCACCTTTATTGGATTCAGAACCGGTTGCCGGCAGAGTTAGAACGGAACCCATCGGAATCGCGCTGTTCACCTTGCTGCCGTAAGTTTCCAGAATTTCCCACGGGTCGATAGACGCATCGTAATGCGCTGCCGCCGCGATGAACTTGGTGCCATCCAGCACGGAACCGCCGCCAACGGCCAGCAGGAAAGTGATTTTTTCGTCGCGGGCAATTTTCACCGCGTTCATCAGCGTTTCATAAGACGGGTTCGGTTCAATGCCGCCAAACTCGCGAACATCCAGACCGTTCAGCGCGGTTAACACCTGGTCCAGCACGCCGGTTTTTTTCACGCTGCCGCCACCGTAGGTCACCAGAACGCGAGCATCTGCCGGAATTTGCGCACGCAGATTTTCAATAACGCCTTTACCGAAAAGAATGCGGGTTGGGGTGTGGAGATCAAAATTAAACATTGCTCGTTTCCTTCATCGGAGGATGGAAAAAGTGGGTAGCAACGGTGGCTACCGGATGACGACTATTGTGGTCTTTGGGGGCGATCCGCTCAATGCACATTCCTGCCGATGTCTTGCCCATTTCTCCATAGGGCTGGAGAAAAGTAGCGAAAAGGTCAACAATGAAAACCTGAATTCAACTGGCGGGAGAGTGGAGAAATGAACCGGGAAGAGATTTGCGCGTTACTAACGGAAAAGGTTAAGTTACTGAAAAGTAATGAACAAAAACTCAGTGCTTTGGTGCCGGATATCCAGCTTATCTATGGTACACAGCCTGCCGCTCGTACGCCCGTTATGTACCGTCCTGGGATTATATTTCTCTTTTCTGGCTATAAGATTGGCTATATCAATGAACGCACCTTCCGCTACGACGCCAATGAATATTTACTGCTGACGGTGCCGCTACCGTTTGAGTGTGAAACCTTTGCCACAGAGGCCGCGCCGCTGGCCGGGTTGCGCCTGAACGTCGATATTTTACAGCTTCAGGAGCTGTTGATGGATATCGGGGAAGATGAATGCTTCCAGCCTGCAATGGCGGCGAGCGGCATTAACTCGGCGACGCTCTCTGATGAGATCCTTTGTGCGGCCGAGCGCCTGCTGGATGTGATGGAACGTCCGCTGGAAGCGCGCATCCTCGGCAAACAGATTATCCGCGAAATGCTCTTCTATGTGCTTACCGGGCCGCGCGGTGGGGCGCTGCTGGCGTTAGTCAGCCGCCAAACGCATTTCAGTCAGATAAGCCGCGTATTAAAGCGCATCGAAAGCCAGTACACCGAAACCTTGAGTGTCGATCAACTGGCCGCCGAAGCCAATATGAGCCTGTCGGCGTTTCATCATAATTTTAAATCGGTAACCAGCACGTCACCGCTCCAGTACCTGAAAACGTATCGCCTGCATAAGGCGCGAATGATGATGGTGCATGATGGATTAAAAGCCAGCGCAGCGGCAATGCAGGTGGGATATGAAAGCGCATCGCAGTTTAGCCGCGAATTTAAACGCTATTTCGGTATAACGCCGGGAGAAGATGCGGCGCGATTACGCGCGATTCAAATCGTTTAGGCAAGAGGCTCTTGTAGGCCGGATAAGCGCAGCGCATCCGGCTTCAAAGCGCATCCAGCCCTATAGAACAGCGCCCTCAGGCGCTGCAATACTTCTTCTTAATCACCACCACCAGCGTACCGAGCAGCCCGGCAACCAGCAGGAAAATAGGCAGGATCATCAGGAAGGTCATCACCTGATCTTCATGACGTTTTACGAAAGGAATCATACTGATGGCATAACCGAGGCTGGTGACGACACCCACCCACAGCAGCGCGCTCAGCCAGTTAAAGAACTGGAAGCGACGATTAGAAAGCCCGGAAATGCCTGCCATGGTGGGCAGCAGCGTACGTACGAACGCCAGAAAACGCCCGGCGAGCAGCGCCAGCAGGCCGTGGCGATCGAACATGCAGGTCGCACGTTGATGGTATTTATCCGGCAATTGAGCGAGCCAGCCTTTTACCGTACGGGTGTTACCCAACCAGCGCCCCTGAATATAGCTCAGCCAGCAGCCGAGGCTGGCGGCGGTCGTCAGAATGATCACCGTCGGCACGAACCCCATCACCCCTTTGGCGATGAGCGCGCCTGCGAGCAGCAACAGGCTGTCGCCCGGCAGGAAGGAGGCCGGAAGCAGACCGTTTTCTAAAAACAGCGTGGCAAACATGACCAGATAAACCACCCCCACAACGTGAGGATTCGCCAGCGCGGCAAAGTCATGCTGCCAGAGTGCGGCGACAATATCTTGAATGACGACCATGGACTTTCCTGTGGAACAGCATTTTCGCTTATTGTACTCCCGAATTGCCCGAAACTCTTTGATCCCTCGCGCAACAACGCACGCGTAACTGTTCAGGAATAAGAACAACCTGAGCACTATGCGTTTACGCCGGGATGTTCTGGCCATTCGGCAGATTGACTGTTCTCAAAATCCTGAAAACACGCGAGACGCTTTTTCAGGAACATTGCTAACCAGACAGCCCGAGGCGAAACGCCGCCGGGCCTGAGGCTATTTTACACAATACGCGCGAAGCCTGCTGCTAAATCCGCGATAAGATCGTCAATGTTTTCTAAACCAATATGTAAGCGAATAAGGGTGCCGGTAAAGTCCACTTCGCCGCCGGGGCGAATCTCCGCCAGCTGTTCTGGCTGGTTAGGCAGAATCAGCGACTCAAAACCACCCCACGAGTAGGCCATGCTGAACAGGGAGAAGTTGTCGAGGTAGGCAGAAAGTTCGGCATCGGTTAAACGCTTTTTCAGCACGAAGGAGAACAAGCCGCTGCTGCCTGTAAAATCTCGTTTCCAGTATTCGTGACCTTTGCTACCCGGCAACGCCGGATGATTCACGCGGGCAACCTGCGGATGCTGTTCCAGCCATTCGGCAATTTTCAGGCTGCTTTCATGATGCTGACGCAGGCGAACGCCAAGTGTGCGCAGGCCTCGACTGGTCATGTAGGCGGTGTCCGCATCCAGCATCTGGCCCATCAGATACGCATTTTCGCGCAGTTGTGCCCAGCAGCGTTCGTTGGATACCGCGGTACCGACCATCGCGTCAGAGTGGCCAATCAGGTACTTTGTGCCAGCCTGAATCGAAATATCTATGCCGAAATCGAGTGCTTTAAACAGCACGCCTGCCGCCCAGGTATTGTCGATCATAATGATTGCATCCGGCGCAACGCTGCGTACGGCTGCAACAATTGCAGGAACATCATGAACTTCCATGGTAATTGACCCCGGGGATTCCAGGAACACCACTTTAGTATTGGGTTGAATCAGATGCGCGATTTCGCTGCCAATCAGCGGGTCGAACCAGCTTGTGGTGACGCCCAGTTTTCCCAGAATTTTGGTGCAGAAATCCTGGCTCGGCTCATAGGCGGTATTGGTCATCAACACATGATCGCCCTGTTCAACAAAGGCCAGAATCGTATTGGCGACCGCCGCGGCGCCGCAAGGGAAGAGGGCGCAGCCCGCGCCGCCTTCCAGCTCACACATCGCTTCCTGCAAAGAGAAGTGAGTGAGCGTACCGCGACGCCCATAGAAGAGTTCGCCTTTCGCACGATTGCGAGTGGCATGTTTTTTCGCCTCAACGGTGTCGAACACCAGCGAAGAGGCGCGCTGAATGACGCTGTTTACCGAACCCTGCGTGTACTTTTTACTCCGCCCGGCGTTGACCAGCGCGGTATCCAGGTGCTTATCTGCCATCTCTCTCCTGCCTTTTTTTATACGTCTGGACGTCTAAATTATCACGATTGTTGCTGGATGTACCCGCCCGCGCGAGATAAAGCAGAAAATATCTCAAAAATCGCGGTGGTGACTTTTTTACTGCGTAAGCGCAAGGAAAATAAGTATGATTTGAGTCACTATGTAAATACTAATGAGAACTACTATCAATTCGACGTCGTTTTGATATTATTGTGCTCAGATTTTGTGATTTATGTCCTGGAGATACAGAGTGGGTAATAATTTGATGCAGGCGGATCTCTCCGTTTGGGGTATGTATCATCATGCCGACATCGTTGTTAAAGTGGTTATGATTGGCCTGATTCTGGCATCCGTAGTCACCTGGGCCATCTTCTTTAGTAAGAGCGCAGAGTTGTTCTCCCAGAAGCGTCGCCTCAAACGCGAGCAGCAGCTGTTAGCGGAAGCCCGCTCTATCGATCAGGCGCACGAAATCGCCGCCGCCTTCCACGCGAAAAGCCTCAGTACGCAACTGATTCATGAAGCGCAGGACGAGCGCGAGCTTTCTGCGGGTTCCGAAGACAATGAAGGAATTAAAGAGCGTACCGGCTTCCGTCTGGAACGTCGCGTTGCCTTCGTGAGCCGTAGTATGAGCCGCGGGACCGGTTACCTCGCAACTATCGGCGCCATTTCCCCGTTTGTCGGTCTGTTCGGTACCGTTTGGGGTATCATGAACAGCTTCATCGGTATTGCGCAGACGCAAACCACCAACCTGGCTGTTGTTGCACCGGGTATCGCAGAAGCGCTGCTGGCGACCGCAATTGGCCTGTTTGCCGCGATTCCGGCGGTGGTTATCTATAACGTCTTCGCCCGTCTGATTGGCAGCTATAAAGCAAACCTCAGCGATGTTGCTGCGCAGGTTCTGCTGCTGCAAAGCCGTGACCTGGACCTCCACGCCAGCGGCGTGACCCAGCCGGTGCGTTCCGCACAGAAATTACGAGTAGGTTGATGCCCCATGGCAATGCGTCTTAATGAAAATCTGGACGATAACGGCGAAATGCATGAAATCAACGTGACGCCGTTTATCGACGTTATGTTGGTTCTGCTGATTATCTTCATGGTTGCCGCGCCACTGGCGACGGTGGATGTAAAAGTCAATCTGCCTGCGTCCTCCAGCCAACCGCAGCCACGCCCGGAAAAACCGGTCTACCTGTCGGTGAAAGCAGATAAGTCGATGTTCCTGGGTAATGACCCCATTACCGATGAGAACATGGTAAACGCGTTGAACACTCTGACGGAAGGGAAGAAAGATACCACTATCTTCTTCCGCGCCGATAAAACCGTCGACTATGAAACGATGATGAAGGTGATGGATACGCTGCATCAGGCTGGCTATCTGAAGATTGGCCTGGTAGGGGAAGAACACGCAGGGGCGAAATAAAGCCCCTCACCCCGGCCCTCTCCCTCAGGGAGAGGGTGAAAACCGCACTCACTTAAACCCTGGCTCTGTCGGTTCCCTCTCCCTTGAGGGAGAGGGTTGGGTGAGGGGGTAAACACCGCACATTTCCCCTAAGTCTTCTCTCCTGAAAAATACGTCCCCACAACACAATTATTTATCTCTGCTTTAAATTAAATTTAATTCTTTATTAAGTAGTAATAAAAACGCGTGTAAAGAATATATTCTCTCCCTCCGCTGGTAATGATTAATAAACTCTCTACGCTTATTTATGGCGCTAAAAATACTAATAACATTACCTGTACAGTGCGGAAAGAACATGGATAAATCAAACAATTCAGACGCTCGCGAATCGCTACGCGAAAGCATCTCTGTCTCGGCAATTCGTCAACGGGCTGACGGCCAAATGTTGGCGCTGGTGTGGCTGCTTTGGGTTATCTCGCTGGTTGTGGGCTGGATAGCCGGAAATGTCCTGGTGGCGCTATGTGTCGCCACACCATTAGCGATTCTGGCCACGCTTGTTACCGCATTTTTTCGCGGGCGATTAATTTCACGGTTGTTTTTTGCGTTTATCCTGATGACCTTTTCCGCACTGCTTATTCAGCTTGGCGAGGGCGAAACAGAATATCACTTCTCCGTTTTTGTGCTTTTGTCCGCGTTGCTGGCCTGGCGTGACTGGCGTCCGCTAGTGATGGGTGCTGCAGTTATCGCAGTACACCATTTAGTCTTTAACTATTTGCAGGAATATAACCTTTATCACATCGTTATTTTTATGCATACCGGCCTGCATATGGTGATGATGCATGGCGCGTTTGTGGTGGTACAAACCCTTTTCCTGGTCGTTCTGGCAGTACGTATGGAACAAGATGCAGTATCTGCCAGTGAGGTGGCGAAACTGGCGGCAGTCATTAATTGTGAACCCGGCAGTCTGACCCTGGCGCGAGAATCAAAAGTCAGTCATTCTCCTTTCGCCCGTACCTTTAGCCGAACGCTTGGCGCGATGCGCACTACGCTGGAGCAGGTGAGTAGCAATGTTGGTCAGTTGCTGGATACCTCGCAAACCATTTTGCAGCGCAATACCGCACTATCAGAACGTACTGACAGCCAGGCCACTTCTCTCGCCATCGCCGCAAGTGCGATGGAGCAACTGGCGAGCGCGGCGTCACTGACCAGTGAACAAGCCAGTGAGGCGCGCAAGCGTGTTTTACAGGCGTGCGATGTCGCGAGGCGGGGTGGGGAAAACATCCGTGCGGCGACGGCGTCAATGATGCACATTCGTGATGAATCACAGCAGATTAATAGCATTCTGGAGTTAATCGACGGCATCGCCTTTCAGACGAATATTCTGTCGCTGAACGCCTCGGTTGAAGCGGCACGCGCAGGCGAACATGGCCGAGGGTTTGCGGTGGTCGCCTCTGAAGTGCGTTCGCTGGCGTTACGTTGTGAAGAGGCGGCGAAAGAGATTCGCCACCTTACCGCCGCCTCGGTGAAAAGCACCCATCAGGGCGCTGAGCAGGTCGAGCTGGCGGGAAATACGATGCAGGCGATCATTACGCATATTGAAGGCTTACAGGACTCGCTGGAAATCCTCTCTTCGATGAGCGAACAGCAGCGCGCCAGCGTGATGCAGATGAAGGGCAGTATCGCCACCATTGATGCCAGCGTGCAGGAAAACGTCCAGCATGTGGCGCAGACTATGCAGATGGCGCAGCAACAGCAGCACTATACTGGCGAACTGAAAACGGCGATTTCGGTGTTCAGGTTGGTGTAACCTAACCCTAAATTGCTGAGGTGAATTGTTGAAATTATGTTGCATGGTTGCGATATACTAAGCCGAATTGAGTTTATCGACAGGACACTATGGAACGTTTTTTTGAAAATGCGATGTACGCGTCGCGCTGGATTTTAGCCCCGGTATATTTTGGCCTTTCATTGGCGCTGCTGGCGTTGATGATTAAGTTTTTTCAGGAGATCTTTCACGTTCTGCCTAACATCTTTGAACTGGCAGAAGCCGATCTTATCCTGACGTTGTTATCGCTGGTCGATATGACGCTGGTGGGCGGTCTGCTGGTGATGGTGATGTTCTCCGGTTACGAAAACTTTGTCTCGCAGCTGGATATCAGTACCCACAAAGAGAAGCTGAACTGGCTGGGGAAAATGGATGCTACCTCGCTGAAAAACAAGGTCGCGGCATCCATTGTCGCTATTTCATCTATTCACCTGCTGCGGGTATTTATGGATGCCAAGAATGTGCCGGATAACAAGCTGATGTGGTATGTGATTATCCATCTGACCTTTGTACTGTCGGCGTTTGTGATGGGATATCTGGATCGCTTAACGCGCGGCCAGAAGCATTAAAACGCGACTCGCGCCCGGTAGCGATGCGCCACCGGGCAAAGAGTGTGCTATTTATCCGACGACGCCTGCCACAAATTCAGTTGCCCATCGGCAACATGCTTATCAATCTGCGCCAGCTCTTCTGCCGTAAAGTTCAGGTTATTCAGGGCCTGAACGTTCTCTTCAATTTGTTCCGGTCGGCTTGCGCCAATCAGTACTGACGTCACGCGGTTGTCCTTCAGCAGCCAGCTAAGGGCCATCTGCGCCATACTCTGGCCACGACGTTGTGCCATCTCGTTTAATAAACGCAGGCTGTTGAGGTTGCTTTCACTCAGCATATTCTCGGTCAGACCGCGCGCTTTTTTCCCTTCTGTCTGCATGCGTGAGCCGTCCGGAATTCCGTTGAGGTATTTACCGGTCAGCAGCCCTTGCGCCAGCGGGGTAAAGGCGATGCAGCCGACGCCGTTCTCTTCCAGTGTATTCAGCAGGCCGCTCTTGTCTACCCAACGGTTGAGCAGGTTGTAGGAAGGCTGGTGGATAAGTAACGGGATTTTCCACTCGCGCAACAGCTCTGCCATCTTTTGCGTGCGCTCTGGCGAATAAGACGAGATGCCGACATACAGCGCTTTTCCGCTCTGCACCGCCTGCGCCAGCGCGGCAGCGGTTTCTTCCATCGGTGTGTTTTCATCAACACGGTGCGAGTAGAAGATATCGACGTAATCCAGCCCCATGCGCTTCAGGCTCTGGTCGAGGCTGGCGAGCAAGTATTTGCGCGAACCGCCCTTGCCGTATGGCCCCGGCCACATGTCGTATCCGGCTTTGGTCGAGATGATCAGCTCATCGCGATAGGCAGCGAAATCTTCCCGCAGCAGGCGGCCAAAGTTCTCTTCCGCACTGCCCGGAGGGGGCCCGTAGTTATTGGCGAGGTCGAGGTGAGTAATGCCGCAGTCGAACGCTTTACGCAGCAGCGCGCGTTGGCTGTCGAGCGACTGGATATGACCAAAACTGTGCCATAACCCGAGTGACAGCGCGGGCAGTTGCAGGCCGCTGTTGCCGCAATAGCGATATTGCATCTGCTCGTAACGGGCAGGATTGGCGGACCAGGTCATAATGTCTCCTTGATTGTCTGATTTTTGAAACGCTGTTTCCAGATTAACGTTTTTGTCACAACCAACCCGTTGGCGGGATCACAATGCTGATGATTTATGGGCAATAAATCTGTCTTGTGCTTTTCTTAGTTAATGCCTGTTAATGGAGATCCCTCGATGACCCGACTGACCGCCAAAGACTTTCCGCAAGAGTTGCTCGATTACTACGACTATTACGCACACGGCAAAATTTCCAAGCGCGAGTTTCTGCAACTGGCGGGACGATACGCCGTCGGCGGCATGACTGCGCTGGCGCTGTTTAATCTTCTCAAGCCCAACTACGCGCTGGCGGAACAGGTCGAGTTCACCGACCCGGATATCAAACCGGAATATATTCGTTATCCGTCGCCCAACGGCCACGGTGAGGTGCGCGGTTATCTGGTCACGCCGACGAAAGCCGCCGGAAAGATGCCCGCCGTGGTGGTGGTGCATGAAAATCGTGGGCTTAACCCGTATATAGAAGATGTTGCCCGACGCGTCGCGAAAGCGGGCTATATTGCCCTTGCGCCGGATGGGCTCTCTTCCGTCGGCGGTTATCCCGGTAATGATGACGAAGGGCGCGAGTTACAGCAAAAAGTCGATCCGACCAAACTGATGAATGATTTCTTCGCCGCGATTGAGTTTATGCAGGCGCATCCGCAGGCGACGGGCAAAGTCGGGATAACCGGTTTTTGCTACGGCGGCGGCGTGTCGAATGCGGCGGCGGTGGCTTACCCTGAGCTGGCCTGCGCGGTGCCGTTCTACGGACGTCAGGCCCCGGTCGCGGATGTGGAAAAAATCAATGCCCCTTTATTGCTGCATTACGCGGCGCTGGATACGCGTATTAACGAAGGCTGGCCGGCAATGGAAGAGGCGTTAAAAGCGCATAAAAAAGTGTACGAAGCCTATATTTATCCGGGCGTGAATCATGGTTTCCACAACGACTCGACTCCGCGCTACGACAAGGCCGCAGCGGAGCTCGCCTGGCAGCGAACGCTGGCGTGGTTTGAGAAATATTTGCACTGAAAGTAAAGGCTGCAAATAGCACTGGATATCGCTCAAAAAGTCGCTATATAATTTTATATATAACGATTGAGGGTTGTGCGATGGATAACCATTTTGGTAAAGGCCTGATGGCCGGGCTGAAAGCACCTTACGCCGACAGTGCGCAGAAGGTTCTGGGCTTTTGTTCTGACTATAAACGCGGGTTTGTGCTGGGGTTTTCCCATCGCATGTTTGAGAAGACGGGCGACCGCCAGCTCAGCGCATGGGAAGCGGGCGTCCTGACACGACGCTATGGTCTGGATAAAGAGATGGTGATGGATTTCTTTAAAGAACACGAATCCAGCACCACGGTGCGCTACTTTATGGCGGGTTATCGCCTGGAAGGCAGATAAACCGGGTGGAGTGCACCCGGTTTCCGTCGTTTAACCCTGACGTTTATCTTCCGTTTGGGTGTCGAAATCGCTGGCGGCATGACGCTCATGCAGTTGTTCATTCAACGGGCCATTGGTACGGTTAACAATGCGTCCGCGTTGTACCGCCGGGCGGCTGGCGATATCTCGCGCCCAGCGCTGCACGTTTTTGTAACTCTTCGCATCGAGGAACTCGTCCGCGCCATACACCTGACCCAGCACCACGTTGCCAAACCACGGCCAGACCGCCATATCGGCGATGGTGTACTCTTCACCTGCGACATAGCGCCCGCGCGCCAGCTGTTTATCCAGCACATCCAGCAGACGTTTTGCTTCCATGGTGAAACGGTCGATCGCGTACTCAATTTTCACCGGCGCATAGTTATAGAAGTGACCAAAACCGCCGCCGAGGAATGGCGCGGAGCCTTGCAGCCAGAATAGCCAGTTCAGGGTTTCTACGCGGCCAGCCGGATCTTTAGGCAGGAAGTGACCAAATTTTTCCGCCAGATACAGCAGGATATTGCCGGACTCAAATACGCGAGTCGGCGGGGTGGTGGAGTGGTCGCGCAGGGCCGGGATTTTCGAGTTCGGGTTCACGTCAACAAAACCGCTGGAGAACTGATCGCCCTCGCCAATGCGGATAAGCCACGCGTCATACTCCGCGCCCGTCACGCCAAGCGCCAGCAACTCTTCGAGCATGATGGTGACTTTCTGGCCGTTCGGTGTTCCCAGCGAATAGAGCTGAAGCGGGTGATGCCCAACCGGCAGCTCTTTTTCATGCGTTGCGCCGGAAACCGGACGATTGATATTGGCGAACGCGCCGCCGTTATTCTGTTTCCACTCCCAAACTTTGGGAGGCTGATAGGTGTTGTCTGACATGTTGGCCTGCCTTTTTGATGATGTGTTGAGGCAGTGTAGCAGTTGATGAGGGAAATGATCACCCTCACCCCGGCCCTCTCCCTGAGGGAGAGGGAGAAAAACCGCACAGTTCGGTCCCCTCTCCCTGTGGGAGAGTGTTAGGGTGAGGGCATCAGACCGCACAGTGTGACAGCGCGCACAACAGGTGTATGATTAACGGACACCTGTTGGATAAATAACAACGTGCAGGGACGACCACACCCGCTATTACTCGCCGCCTGCATGCTCTGAGGAAGACACATGAGTTGTACGAGTAGTGACGCGCCGTTTGGCACGTTGTTGGGATATGCACCGGGTGGCGTCGCCATCTATTCTTCAAATTACAGCAGCCTGAAGCCCGAAGAGCGGGCGGATGATGTCTCGTTCCGTAGCTATATCGATAACGAGTACATGGGCTATAAGTGGCAATGCGTTGAATTCGCGCGCCGCTTCCTGTTCCTTACCTACGGTTTTGTTTTCACCGACGTCGGCATGGCCTATGAAATCTTCTCTCTGCGCTTTTTGCGCCAGGTAGTGAATGATGACATTCTGCCGTTGCAGGCGTTTGCCAACGGTTCCCGTCGCGCGCCGAAAGCGGGCTCTCTGCTCATCTGGCAGAAGGGCGGTGAATTCCATGAAACCGGCCACGTCGCGGTCATCACCCAACTGGTCGGCAATAAAGTGCGTATTGCAGAACAGAACGTTATCCATTCGCCGCTACCTGCGGGCCAGCAGTGGACGCGCGAGCTGACGCTGGAAGTGAAAGATGGCCATTACATCCTTCACGATACGTTTGACGACACCACCATTCTTGGCTGGATGATTCAAACCGCCGATACCGAACATAGCCTTGCGCAACCAACGATTGCCAGCAAAGCGCTGAATCTGCAGGGCGCGCGGCTGGAAAATCGCGGCCAGTTCGACGGTAAATGGCTCAATGAACAGGATTCATTACAGAAAGCATACGTCGCGGCAAACGGTCATGTGATTAACCAGGACCCGTATCAGTACTTCACCATGACGGAAAGTGCTGAGCAGGAACTGATAAAAGCCACTAACGAAATGCACCTGATGTACCTGCACGCCACCGATAAAGTGATGCGTGACGATAACCTGCTGGCGCTGTTTGATATTCCGAAAATCCTCTGGCCACGTCTGCGTCTCTCCTGGCAGCGTCGCCGCCACGACATGATCACCGGGCGCATGGATTTCTGCATGGATGAGCGTGGTCTGAAGGTGTACGAATACAACGCCGATTCCGCATCCTGCCATACGGAAGGTGGGTTAATCCTCGAACAGTGGCTGAAAACCGGCTTTGAGGGCAAAGGCCATAACCCTTCAGATGAACTGCTCAGCGAACTGATTGGCGCGTGGAAACACAGCTCGGCGCGTCCATTTGTTCACATCATGCAGGATAAAGATCTGGAAGAAGATTACCACGCGCAATTTATGCAGCGTGCCATTACCCAGGCCGGGTTCGAGTGCAAAATTCTCCACGGCCTGGAAGAGGTTCACTGGGATGCCGCCGGTCAGCTGGTGGATGATGAAGGGCGACTGGTAAACTGCGTATGGAAAACCTGGGCATGGGAAACCGCCATTGAGCAGGTGCGCGAAGTCAGCGATGCCGAGTACGCCGCCGTGCCGATCCGCACTGGCAGCCCGGCGGGAGAGGTGCGTTTGATTGACGTGCTGTTGCGCCCGGAAGTGATGGTCTTCGAACCGCTGTGGACGGTGATTCCGGGCAACAAAGCGATTCTGCCGGTGCTGTGGTCGCTTTTCCCGAATCATCCGTATCTGCTCGACACCGATTTTGAAGTGACCGATGCGCTGGCGAAAACCGGCTATGCGGTGAAACCGATCTCCGGGCGCTGCGGCAGCAACATTGACCTGGTGAGCGGGCACGATCAGCTTCTTGATCAAACCAGCGGTAAGTTTGTCGACCGCAAAAATATCTACCAGCAGTTGTGGTGTCTGCCAAACGTTGCCGGGAAATATATCCAGGTTTGCACCTTTACCGTCGGCGGTAACTACGGCGGGACCTGCCTGCGTGGTGATACGTCGCTGGTGATTAAGAAAGAGAGCGATATCGAACCGCTGGTGGTGATTGAGCGTTAAACAGCCAGGACGGAGCCTGCAACGGGCTCCGTTTTTTTTACCTGCGAACATCACGACACAATATTGAACCCTTCGGGCAATTCGGCGCATAAATTGATCCAGCACATCCCAAACGTATGATGAATCCTTAAAATCATCATACTCACTTAGTTGTACTCCTTTTCACTGAAGGTCACTATTTTGTCCATTCTTCGTCGCACGCTCATTGCGCTGCTGACCTGTGCCTCGTTTTTCGCACACGCCGCTGCGCCAGATGAAATCACTACCGCCTGGCCGGTTAACGTCGGGCCGCTTAATCCGCATCTTTATACACCGAATCAGATGTTCGCCCAGAGTATGGTTTACGAGCCGCTGGTGAAGTATCGGGCCGATGGATCGGTGAAACCCTGGCTTGCAAAAAGCTGGACGCATTCGGATGATGGTAAAACCTGGACCTTCACCCTGCGCGATGACGTGACCTTCTCCAACGGCGAACCGTTTGATGCGCAAGCCGCGGCAGAAAACTTCCGCGTGGTGCTCGATAACCGCCAGCGCCATGCCTGGCTGGAGCTGGTGAATCAAATCGTCGATGTAAAAGCGCTGAATAAAACTGAGCTGCAAATTACCCTGAAAAGTGCCTATTACCCCTTCCTGCAGGAACTGGCGTTACCCCGACCTTTCCGTTTTATCGCCCCCTCACAGTTTAAAGATAATGAGACGATGCGCGGCATCAAAGCGCCTATCGGCACGGGTCCATGGGTGCTGAAAGAATCGAAACTGAATCAGTATGATGTCTTCGTCCGCAACGAAAAGTATTGGGGCGAAAAACCGGCGATTAACAAGATAACTATTAAAGTGATTCCGGACCCGACCACCCGCGCGGTAGCGTTTGAAACCGGCGATATTGACCTGCTGTATGGCAATGAAGGGTTATTGCCGCTTGATACCTTTGAGCGTTTCAGCCATAACCCGGCGTACCGTACCCAGCTTTCACAGCCGATTGAAACGGTGATGCTGGCCCTCAACTCCGCTAAAGCCCCGACCAATGAACTGGCGGTGCGCGAAGCGCTCAATCACGCGGTGAATAAAAAATCCCTGATCGACAACGTTCTTTACGGCACGCAACAGGTGGCGGATACGCTGTTTGCGCCGACCGTACCTTATGCCGACCTCAACCTGAAACCGCGGCAGTACGATCCGCAGCAGGCGAAAGCGTTGCTGGAAAAAGCTGGCTGGACGCTGCCCGCAGGCAAAGATATCCGCGAGAAAAACGGTCAGCCGCTACGTATTGAATTGTCGTTCATCGGCACTGATGCATTAAGCAAATCGATGGCGGAGATAATCCAGGCCGATATGCGCCAGATTGGTGTTGATGTTGCCCTGATCGGCGAAGAAGAGAGCAGTATTTACGCCCGCCAGCGCGATGGTCGCTTTGGCATGATCTTCAACCGTACCTGGGGCGCGCCTTACGATCCGCATGCGTTTTTAAGTTCGATGCGCGTGCCATCTCACGCTGATTTTCAGGCGCAACAAGGATTAGCTGACAAACCGCTGATTGATAAAGAGATTGGCGAAGTACTGGAAACCACGGACGAAACAAAACGCCAGTCGCTTTACCGTGATATTTTGACGCGCCTGCATAGCGACGCGGTGTATCTGCCAATTAGCTACGTGTCGATGATGGTGGTGGCGAAACCTGAACTGGGCAAAATTCCCTACGCGCCCATCGCCAGCGATATTCCTTTTGAACAGATTACCCCGGTGAAACCCTGATGTTGCGCTACGTATTACGCCGCGTGCTGCTGTTGATCCCGATGGTGCTTTCCGCCTCGGTGATCATTTTTCTGATGTTACGCCTCGGCACCGGCGACCCGGCGCTTGATTATCTGCGTCTGTCTAACCTGCCGCCGACGCCAGAAATGCTGGCTTCTACCCGCACCATGCTGGGGCTGGATCAGCCGCTGTACGTCCAGTACGGAACCTGGTTGTGGAAAGCGCTGCATCTTGATTTTGGCATCTCGTTTGCCACGCAGCGCCCGGTACTGGACGATATGCTGACCTTCCTGCCCGCCACGCTGGAACTGGCGGGCGCGGCGCTGGTGTTAATTCTGCTCACTTCCGTACCGCTCGGCATCTGGGCGGCGCGCCATCGCGATCGCCTGCCGGATTTCGCCGTGCGTTTTATCGCGTTTCTTGGCGTGTCGATGCCTAACTTCTGGCTGGCGTTTTTGCTGGTGATGTTCTTCTCGGTCTATCTGCAATGGCTGCCCGCGATGGGTTACGGCGGCTGGCAGCACATCATTCTGCCTGCGGTTTCCATCGCTTTTATGTCGCTGGCGATTAACGCGCGTCTGCTGCGCGCCAGTATGCTGGACGTCGCGGGTCAGCGTCATGTGACCTGGGCGCGACTGCGCGGCCTGAACGACAAACAGACCGAACGCCGCCATATCCTGCGCAATGCCTCGCTGCCGATGATCACCGCCGTGGGGATGCACATTGGCGAACTGATTGGCGGGACGATGATTATCGAAAACATCTTTGCCTGGCCGGGTGTCGGGCGCTATGCGGTGTCGGCGATTTTCAACCGTGACTATCCGGTGATCCAGTGCTTTACGCTGATGATGGTGGTGGTTTTTGTGGTCTGTAATTTGATTGTCGATTTGCTCAACGCCGCGCTGGACCCGCGCATTCGTCGTCATGAAGGAGCGCACGCGTGAACTTTTTCCTCTCTTCCCGCTGGTCGGTACGCCTGGCGCTCATCATTATCGCCCTGCTGGCACTGATTGCGCTCACCAGCCAGTGGTGGCTGCCATACGATCCCCAGGTCATTGATTTGCCGTCGCGTCTGCTTTCTCCGGATGCACAGCACTGGCTGGGCACCGATCACTTAGGACGCGATATTTTCTCACGGCTGATGGCGGCGACCCGTGTGTCGCTTGGCTCGGTAATGGCCTGCCTGCTGTTGGTGCTGGCGTTAGGGCTGATTATTGGCGGCAGCGCCGGGCTGATTGGCGGGCGCGTTGATCAGGCCACCATGCGCGTGGCGGATATGTTTATGACCTTCCCGACGTCGATTCTGTCGTTCTTTATGGTCGGCGTGCTCGGCACCGGGTTGACCAATGTGATTATCGCCATCGCCCTGTCGCACTGGGCGTGGTACGCGCGCATGGTCCGCAGTCTGGTGATTTCACTGCGCCAGCGCGAGTTTGTGCTGGCATCACGGCTTTCTGGCGCGGGCCATGTGCGGGTGTTTATCGATCATCTGGCGGGCGCGGTGATCCCTTCACTGCTAGTGCTGGCGACGCTGGATATCGGCCATATGATGCTACACGTCGCGGGGATGTCCTTCCTCGGTCTCGGTGTGACCGCCCCGACCGCCGAATGGGGCGTGATGATTAACGATGCACGTCAGTATATCTGGACCCAGCCGCTGCAAATGTTCTGGCCGGGACTGGCGCTGTTTATCAGCGTGATGGCCTTTAACCTGGTGGGTGACGCACTGCGCGATCATCTGGACCCTCATCTGGTGACGGAGCACGCACACTAATGCCGCAACAGATTGAACTACGTAATATCGCGCTACAGGCCGCGCAGCCGCTGGTGCACGGCGTATCGTTAACCCTGCAACGCGGGCGCGTACTGGCGTTAGTCGGCGGTAGCGGCAGCGGGAAATCACTGACCTGCGCCGCGACGCTGGGCATTTTGCCCGCAGGCGTTCGCCAGACGGCGGGGGAAATTTTGGCCGATGGCAAACCGGTTTCTCCCTGCGCCCTGCGCGGTATCAAAATTGCCACTATCATGCAGAACCCGCGCAGTGCCTTTAATCCGCTGCACACCATGCACACGCACGCGCGGGAAACTTGCCAGGCACTGGGGAAACCCGCCGATGACGCCACGCTTATCGCCGCTATAGAAGCGGTAGGGCTGGAAAACGCCGCACGCGTGCTGAAGCTGTACCCGTTCGAGATGAGCGGCGGCATGTTGCAGCGCATGATGATTGCGATGGCAGTGCTATGTGAATCACCGTTTATCATCGCCGATGAACCGACCACCGATCTCGACGTGGTAGCACAGGCGCGCATCCTCGATCTGCTGGAAAGCATTATGCAAAAACAAGCGCCGGGAATGCTGCTGGTCACCCATGATATGGGCGTGGTAGCGCGTCTGGCAGACGATGTGGCGGTCATGTCTGACGGTAAGATTGTTGAGCAGGGCGATGTCGAAACGCTGTTTAATGTCCCCCAACATGCGGTAACGCGCAGCCTGGTTTCTGCTCACCTCGCCCTTTATGGTATGGAGCTGGCATCATGACTTTACTTAACGTCTCCGACCTTTCACACCAGTACGCACACGGTGGATTCAGCGGTAAGCACCAGCATCAGGCAGTGCTCAATAACGTTTCGCTGACCCTGAAAAGCGGTGAAACCGTCGCCCTGCTGGGACGCAGCGGCTGCGGAAAAAGCACCCTCGCGCGGCTATTGGTAGGTTTAGAATCGCCCTCACAGGGGAATATTAGCTGGCGCGGCGAACCGCTGGCGAAACTTAATCGCGCGCAACGTAGAGCGTTCCGTCGCGATATTCAGATGGTGTTTCAGGACTCCATCAGCGCCGTGAATCCGCGCAAAACCGTGCGCGAGATCCTGCGTGAACCGATGCGCCACCTGCTGGCGCTGAAAAAATCGGAACAACTGGCGCGCGCCAGCGAAATGCTGAAGGCGGTCGATCTTGACGATAGCGTGCTCGACAAGCGCCCACCGCAGTTAAGCGGCGGTCAGCTCCAGCGCGTCTGCCTGGCACGTGCGCTGGCGGTCGAACCGAAACTACTGATTCTGGATGAGGCAGTTTCCAACCTTGATCTTGTGTTACAGGCGGGTGTCATTCGCCTGCTGAAAAAACTGCAACAGCAGTTTGGCACTGCCTGCCTGTTCATCACTCATGACTTACGCCTGGTGGAACGCTTTTGCCAGCGGGTGATGGTAATGGATAATGGGTACATTGTTGAAACACAGACCGTGGGGGAGAGATTAGCCTTTTCCTCTGACGCCGGACGCGTGCTTCAAAACGCGGTATTACCCGCATTCCCCGTGCGCCGTCGCGCCGCAGAAAAGGTTTAAGTCAATGCAACGAGTCACTATCACGCTTGATGACGATTTACTGGAGACGCTGGACAGCCTGAGCCAGCGTCGTGGCTATAACAACCGCTCAGAGGCGATTCGCGATATTCTGCGAGATGCGCTGGCGCAGGAAACGACGCAGGAGCACGGTACTCAGGGCTTTGCGGTCCTCTCCTATGTGTATGAACATGAAAAACGCGACTTAGCCAGCCGAATTGTCTCCACCCAGCACCATCACCACGATCTCTCCGTTGCTACGCTGCATGTGCACATCAACCACGACGACTGTCTGGAAATCGCCGTGCTGAAAGGTGACATGGGCGACGTGCAGCATTTTGCCGATGACGTTATCGCCCAGCGCGGCGTTCGACACGGACATTTACAGTGCTTGCCGGAAGAGTGAGTTAGTCGTAGCTCACATTAAAGACCATATGCCCGGTGACATCGCCCGCCTGCGCTTTGGGCTGATATTGATAGAATCGGGCAAAATAGCGCAGGTCAATAAACTGCGAGACGGCGCTATTCAGGGTCGCAACGTGATTTGCCTGCCGGAACGGCACCGGTCGACGGTTCTCGTCCATGATCTGCACGCCGATACCTTCGGCTGCTGTTCTGCTGCGGCTCTCATTACGAATCACGCCCAGCGCAGGTGAAATACCGTCTGGCGTGTTTCCGTCAAAGGTCATATTCAGCCGCGTACCGGCGACGCTAACATTCCCCGCGCACTGCATACGAATCGAAAAATTGCGCCCCCCGGCCCCTGTCCCTTTCCCTTTCAGGGCAGCAAGGGGAATGGATCCGAGATTCACGCGGAAGTTGGCATTATTGGTGATACGACAGGAGGGCGAGACGATAATCAGCGAGTTTTCGCGCAGCCAGGTATTCAGCAACGACTGACTACCGCTACCAAAGGTCGTATATTGCCCGGCGGCGACCGCGCCGCTACCCACAAGGTTTGCTGTCTTAATCACGTCCAGCTTGAAGGTGAGGTCGTTAAGCGAGACATCGCTTTTACCTCCTCCTCCAACGTCAATTTTTCCTGGATAGCCAACCTGCTGAGCCTGACGCTGAAGCGTAAATCGCAGGCCAATACCGGGAATGTTGGTTGACCAGATCTGATTACCAGTTTCGCGGCTGCCATTCGCGATAACTTTCGTTTCCAGACTCTGCGAGCCGCTGCATTGGAGCTGCAAACGATTGTCGCGTAAAGGCCAGCTGCGGCTGGCAATCACCGTTCCGGGCGGTGTTTGCGGCTGAACCATGATACGCCCGATATCCATAAACAGTGGGGAAGGGACAGCGTCCGAACCCAGAATACAACCGGCATTGGCTACGCCGCTGGTGAGCAGCGTGGCGGCTAACCACCATTTTGTGCAAAGTTTCATAAGCACCTCAGCTGTTGTGAGCCACTCATCGGCAGTGTCACCTGACACTGCCCACCATCCCAGCGAACCCAGGCGTTTTTCACATTTTCTCCGGTGATGTAAAGCGTGCTGCCCTGACCGACAAAGCCGAGGGATTTACCCCGTCCATCGGTGATTTCAGAGCCGAATGGGAGCGGCGTGCCGTTGCGCTGGTGGGCAACAAATACACGCGTTTTTTCGCGCCGTGTATTGAATACCACCTTCACCACGCTGCCTTCATACGGCACCGTTCGGGCTTCAGTACTGGAGAACTGGACATCTTCGTTCGCCCCTTTGGGGTCGATTTCAATGTTGTTTACGCGATAAGGTTGCAGTGATGAAAGTACGGCATAGCCTTGATTATCAAACCAGGTTGGTGCGCCCATAATGGCGGCGCCTTTGGCGTCTTTCGCTTCAACCAGGGCGAGCGTCGTACCTGTTTCCGGCGTAAGCGTCACGCCGCCGGAGTGCACTAGCACCGAACCTTCCGCAGAGGCGGCGGCCTGCTGATAGCTGCGACCATAGGTATAACTGCCCGACAACGCCGACCAGGGGGAGATGTATCCGCCGTTAACGCCTGTCGTGTAGTTACCCTCTTTGTCTGTGTTCGCGTTGACGCCCCATGTCAGCGCGTGGTCCTGACCGACTGAACCATTGACACCTAACTGGCTGCGATCGAAAGACGAGTCTTTGAATTGGGTGTTCGATGAAAGCGTGGCAGAGCTATCTTCGCCCTGGAAAAGGGGATAGCTGAAGCTCAGAAAGACTAAATCCTCTTTTTTACGTCTTGAAGAGGTTGTCCCGTTATCGTCATCGGTGTCGTTCTCATTGGAATAACTCCGCTGGAACGTCAATGACCAACTCAGACGCCCCCAACTGTTGCTGTATCCCAGTGAGTACTGCTCTTCTTTGCCGGAATAGTGCCAGTATCGCGTGATGGAACCATTCAGGTAGAGCATTCCCCAGGTTTCCGGCAATTGCTGGTTGATGGAAAAACTGACACCGCTTTTTTGTCGGATATTGGTGCTGGTTGTGCCGCGCATTTCGTCATCGCGGGCATAGATTGCATTACGCAGAGAGTAATAATTGTCGGAGTTATTCACCCATCCCTGAATGTTCATGCTGGTTTGTGAGGCACCAAACATGCGGCTAAAGGTTGCGCGGTATTCCTGACCCGATGTTGTGGCGCTGGGCAGCTTCGTTTTCGCCTGGGTTACATCCAGCCCCAGCGCGCCATAGCCGGTATTAATCCCCACGCCAACCTGTCCGGCCTGATAATCGTTGAATCCCGTGAGGGCTGAATAGAGCGTGAAAGTGTTGTTCAAACCATACTGAAAGCTACCCTGGCCGATGGTCGGCTTATCTTTCAGCCCCTCTTCATCAACCTGACCGGCCGCAATGCCGTACAGGCTCATATCGGGGTGTAATAACTGCACCACTGAATCATAAGGAATAGACCAGGTCGACGTCCGCCCATCGGCTTCCTGCAAGGTCACAATAAGATCGTTACCGGTGCCTGAAGGATAGACATCCGTCAGGCTGAAAGGGCCGGGGGTGACGGTGGTCTGATAGATAATGTTGCCATCCTGACGGACGGTAACCAGGGCGTTTGTCTGCGCTACGCCGTTCACGACGGGCGCATAGCTACGCATGCTGTCAGGGTACATGAGATCGTCGGTATGCAGGTCAAGACCGAGCAGGCTGATGGCGTCGAAAAACGTGCCGTTGGTGCTAAATTGCCCCATCGTCAGGATTGATTTCATTGCCGCAATTGGACGCTGTAAGTAGGTTTGGTTGCTATTCCATTTGTTCTCGCCGCTGTTCTCATCCCAGGTATAGTTACCGGAATGGCGTAATAACCAGCCGTTTGAGGAAAAGCCAGCGTTCACGCCCAGATACGCGCTTGCGCCTTTATCATTACTGTCGGATTTCATGATGTTGTAGTAGTTGGCCATGTAGCCCAGGTTGAGCGCGGTAATTCCTTCATCCCAGAATTGCGGCGGAATATAGCCGTTACTACTGCCATCCATCAGTCGCTGTGGAACACTGAAATCCAGACGCATCGTGGAGGCGCTAAAGGTATCCTTCAGCGTGGGCTCGCTGTTCCACTGAGATAATGTTCCACAGAATTTCTCGTCGTCGGTTTTTGTTGAATCCAGCCTCTCGGGTGAGAGGCCAAAGTTCTGTAGCATTTCCGCCGTATAACAGATCTGCGGTTTGCCATCGGCAGAACGTTTAACGTCAACGTCATAGCGTCCTTTCCAGCTTTCGTTGGTATAAACGTCAACGGAATAGGTGCCAGGTTTGAATGCCAGGGCATCAAACCGTTTCATACTGGCTTGCTGTTGGCTGCCGACAATGAAGTTGTTGTCGAATTCGTAGTCTGTTCCACTGTCTTCTGCGTTTGCCTGCTCAGCATGGCAAATACCGGGGCCCAGGCAAAAAAGGGTCACCAGACTGCCAACCTGCCAGGGTGTGACTCGCCAATGCTCCATGAGGTTCCGCCCTGAAAAAAGAGAACACGCCGACCATTGCCGGTGCCATTTTTATCCCGTAACGACGTTAACCTGCCCGGGTTTTACTTTTTGCCAGCGCGCCATAGTCATTGATCTCTTCGAGGGTTAATTCTTCACCCGTACGCACGGCCTGGCGCAAATTAATCGTTTGCGAAGATTCCGGAGCAATCATGACGGCTTCTGTATTTATTGGCTCGCCGCGGCCCTGACTAATCGTGGCGACCGTAATGTAAAACGGCGTAGGATTCGTCAATGTCAGCGCTGTTCCTGCGGGCTGTAATTTGAGTTTTGCAATAGCAGAGGCTCTGCCTGAAAGTGGTTCGGGGCGATATATCAACTTAAACCGTGAACGAACCGCCATCTTGAATACACCAATACCTTCCGGCGCTTTATCTGCTTTAGAGGCACCAGGGATATCCAGCACATTTATCCACCACAGGGATTCTTTGTTTTGCGGCAAACTATTACCCGCATTGAGTTTAATGCGTATAACTTGCCCGCTGTGGCCATCAATACGTGAAATCGGTGGGTTAATAATAAATGGCGTCGTGATTTTATCTGGCGTAACGGTCGCATCACCGTTATCCAGCCAGACCTGAGCAAGGGAAGGCCGTTCCGCACTATTTGAGAGTTGAACAGTGATCTCTTTTTCATTTCCTTTATAGATAAAACGCGTTCCGTTTACGATAATACTGTCTGCCAGAACTGGAAACGTTAACAATAATCCACTGAGCGCCGCGACAAGCTTCATAAACACCCTCATCTTTTCTATGTCATATTGTTGTCATTATTTGTGTGGGGTTAGGTGAGTGAAGGAAAAAAGTGGCGGCGTACCGCCACTTTTTTATTGCGATTAATCGTAAGAAATTTCGTATGTTGCATTCGCTGCAACATGCCCGGCAGTCGCGCTGCTGTTGGTTGGGTTCACGTAGCTAACCTGGTATTTATAAATATCCCAGGTGCCGTCGTTGGTATCACGAACCTTACCGTTGTCGTTACCCGGTTTGATAACAGAAGAGCTACCAGGGTTAGTGAGCGCAAAGGCAACGTTAGTTGCACCGCTGTTGTCGGTATTTTTCAGGAAGCTTGTACCGTATACCAGACCGGAAGAGTCGGTCCATTTCACTTTACGAGTAAAGGTACCGTGTTTGCCATCCGGATCACCACAGTCTTTCAGGTTAATACTGAAGTCAGTGCGGTTAACCAGCGCATTTTTAACGGAAAGGGCAGTTGTACGCACGGAATTCAGGAAAATAGTGTTTCCGTCATTTTTGCCGCCGACAATTTTTACTTTACAGGAGCCGGTATAAACATCACCGTCAAAGAATACTTGCCCGCCGGTAACATAACTGCCACCGCCGCCAGGGTAACCGCCATGATCGTTATCACCGCCGTGCCCTTGTGAATTAAATGATTCTACAGATGCATCTTCTGCATATGCTGCCACACTGCCACCCATTAAAGCCGCGGTAACCATCAAACCCAGATATATCTTTTTCATGTGCGTATCCTGTTACTGTGTTGTTTAGTAGGACATTCGAATTACAATGACAAAGACGTGCACAGCGTTCTCTCTTCAGTGATTAAATAACCCACCAGGATTATTTAATCTCTCCTGCGATGAATGCTGCCCGCTAATAGTGGGCAACCGAAGCGGTATTGCATCTAATGACTTTTTCGTATTTTCCGTCGGTTTTTGTGACAAAATAGTATGACGCTACTGAACTGGCGGCGATTTTAGTGAGTGAAGCCCACGGTGATGATATTCTATTACGGTATGTAATGTGCGCTACATCTCCTTTATCCCTGAAGTTTAATTTGCATGACAAATAGCACTACAGGCGTCGCCCGGTGAATTTTTCACATTGGCATTTTAAGAACGAGGTATCTCTTTATCAACCCGAGTGCTTTTTCTTAAAAGTGATAAACAATCGATGCAAGGGAACCGAATGAGTAGGGGTATCAGCAGGTAACTTATCCGCACTTTTTCAGAATATTCACATCCTCTTTCCGTTGTTATATTTCATGGCAAGTGATTAGATATCGCGTTATGAACATTAGTTAATGATGTTTATATGATGTTAAGTTAAATGCTGCTCTGCGTTCTATTCCTCTTAAGCTAAATACTCTCAATGTTAAGTTCCATTCAAAAAAAATGTCATTTGCATTCTACTGCCATGTGCATACGCAGGAGGAATGGACGACATTGAGTACTTTTTGTGGCAAAAAAATGTGGATTTGGTAAGTGTTAGATGCTGTATTTTCATTGATTGTAAGTATAAAAATCTAATTAACTGCATTTGTTAAGTATATAAACATAACCATGGCGATATTTTGGTTTTTAACTCTAATAATACTTCTATTTTTAGAGTTGTTATTTCATTTTAAATCTGCGTGTTTTTTGACCTTTCTTTTTTGGGAGATTAATCGATAATTTATTACGTCAGCGAGACGGGGCTGTCGATATTAATGTGAACCCGAATCGATGATGTTTCTGTATTAGTAAATCGCTAATCAATTGTGGTTTGCGAATCTTTCATATGGGTTAAGGCTGATATGTTTATCTATTGGCAGGGAGCCTTTTAACTTTATCAGGGAGAGTGAATCTTGCTGTTGAATTGTTTGAGTGAAAGATTCTGAACGATTTATTAATGCTTTTATTCGTGTGTCGATCAATTAAAAGGATTGTTATTTATGAAACTTAATAAAATTGTTTCTGCTTTCGTTCTGGCTTCTGGCGTGATGGTATTCGGTGCTCAGGCAGATCAGGGTAGCGGCGTAGTCACCTTCACCGGTTCCGTTATTGATGCGCCGTGCTCCATCGCTGCGGGTGATGAAGATCAGACTATCAGCCTGGGTCAGGTTTCCAGCTCTGCGGTTGCCAACGGCGGCACCTCTACGCCGGTTCCTTTCTACATCCATCTGGAAAACTGCTCTGTTGATACGGCTAACACCGTTACCACCACCTTCAGCGGCGCTTCATCCAGCGTTGACGGCGCGGTACTGGGCGTAACCGGTAATGCAACGGATGTCGGTATCGTGATGACCGATGGTGACAGCAACACCATCACTCTGGGTGAAGCAACGACCGGCCAGACCATCACCAACGGTGATAACACCCTTTCTTACTCCGCTTACATCATCGGTGGCGAAGCGCCGACCGAAGGTGATTTCACCGGTGTGACCAACTGGACTCTGGCTTACGAGTAATTCGTAACCAACAGGTGGCCTTAACGGGCCACCTGAAATGAGTTTCAGCTGAATATGAGAAAAGGGAGCGCAATGATTTATTTAAATACACAGTCACTACAGCCAGCGACAAAAGCGCTCCTTTTTCTCTTATCCGGTTTTTGTTCCACGGCGATGGCGGCGAACCAGGGTGAGGGTACCGTATTTATTCGCGGAGAGGTGTTATATACCCCTTGTGCGATTGATCTCGATAGCCGCGATCAAACTATTGATATGGGCGAAACGCCGGTCTCTGAAATTGCCGTCAAAGGGTATGGGCCGACACGAAAATTTACGGTTCGTCTGATTAATTGCCTTCTTTTGCCTGCACCAGGGCAAACCCAATATGAGTCTGAGTATTACCAGATTACGTTCGACCCTATGTCCGGAAACGATCGTTTCTCAATTAGCGGCGATGCTGAAGGCATTGAACTTGCTATTCACGATAGTGAAGGTCATTTCGCCGAGCCGGGAATTGCGCTTCCGGCCAGGGAAGTTACACCCGGAATAATGGATCTGAATTACACCCTACGTCTGGTCAGTAATGGACAGCCGTTAAAGTCCGGCAGTTATCAGACCCTAATTCGGTTCAGAATGGATTATTACTGAGATGAAGACACCTTTTATTAAAAAAATGCCTTTTAAGCGTTCAGCGCTCAGTGCCGCCATATTTATACTGATGATCCCGGTTTCTGTCTGGGCGGAAGAGGAGATTCAGTTTAATACTGACGTGCTGGATACTCAGGATAAAAACAATATCGATCTGAGCCACTTTTCACGTCGTGGCTACGTGATGCCAGGGGAATACACCTTCACGATTATGGTGAATAAGGACATTCTGCGTGAAGAGCCGATTGTGGTGTATGCCGACGGGGACGACGGGAAAAATAGTCTGATTTGCCTGACGCCCGATCAGGTTTCGCGCCTTAACCTTAAAAGCAGCACGCTGAGTGAACTGCGCTGGTTACGTGAAGGGCAGTGCCTGGATACGGGCAGTTTGCACGGGATGGAAATCCGCGTCGATCTCTCTAAGGACACGCTCTATCTCTCTATTCCACAGGCGTATATCGAATTTACCGCGCCAAACTGGGATCCGCCTTCGCGCTGGGATGACGGGATCGCCGGGCTAATTGCCGACTACAATCTCAATTTCCAGACCCAGCACTCAAATAATAGCGCCGATAGTCAGAACCTGAGCGGAACCGGCGTTTTTGGCGCCAACCTCGGGCCGTGGCGCGCGCGCGCCGACTGGCAGATGAACTGGAATCGCCGTAGCGGCTACACGGATAAAGATTTTACCTTTAGCCGTTATTACCTCTATCGTGCCATTCCATCGCTGAAAGCAAAACTCACCATGGGCGAGGATTACCTCAGCTCCGATATTTTTGACACCTTCCGCTTCAGCGGTGTCAGTCTGAACTCTGACCTGAGCATGCTGCCGCCTAGCCTGCGCGGTTATGCGCCGGAAGTGACCGGCGTGTCGCGCTCGGGCGGGAAGGTGGTTATCAGCCAGCAGGGCCGCGTGCTGTATGAAACGCAGGTTGCCGCCGGGCCATTTCGTATTCAGGAGCTCAATGATGCCGTCTCCGGTACGCTGGATGTGCGCGTCGAAGAACTCGACGGCAGCGTACAGGTTTTCCAGGTCAGCACGGCTTCCGTTCCTTATCTGACGCGTCCGGGCGCGGTGCGCTATAAGCTGGCGATGGGGAAACCCTCTGAGTGGGAACACAGCATGCAGGGGCCGCTCTTCTCGTCGGGTGAAGCCTCGTGGGGGATTGCCAACGGCTGGACGCTCTATGGCGGTTCTATCATTGGCGGCGACTATAATGCGCTGTCGATGGGGATCGGTCGCGATCTCTATCTGCTGGGGGCGATCGCGGCGGATGTCACGCAATCACGTGCTTCACTGCCTTCCGATGGTGTGATGACCGGAACCTCATACCGCGTCAGCTACTCGAAAACGTTTGATGACTACGACAGCCAGGTCACCTTCGCCGGGTACCGCTTCTCTGAGCGCGACTTTATGAGCATGTCGGAGTATCTCGATGCCCGCTATGGCAGCGGCGTGACGCATAGCCCCAAAGAGAAATACACCGTCTCCTTTAATCAGCGTTTTCGCGATGTGGGGTTAACGGCCTACCTCAACTACAGCCACCAGACTTACTGGAACAGCGCCGATAACGATCGCCTGAGTTTGTCGCTGTCACGCTATGTCGATATTGGCCCAATCAAAAACATGAGCGTCTCTCTGTCCGTCTATCGCAGCGAATACTACTCGCAGAAAGATGATGGCGCTTATATCTCCCTGTCAATGCCATTTGGCGATGGTGCGTCCATCAGCTACGGCGCGACGGTTAACCGCACCGATAACACCCACCGCGTGAGCTACTACGGTCGCCTTGATGAGCATAACAGCTACCAGGTCAGCAGCGGTTTATCGCGCAGTGGCCCGACGGCTTATGGCTATTACACCTGGCAGGGCGATAGCGCACAGGTTCAGGCCAATGCCAGCTATCAGTCCGGCAGCTACAGCGGGCTGGGTATGACGGTAACCGGCGGCCTGACAGCGACAACGGAAGGGGCCGCCGCGCACCGTTCCAACGCCCGTGGCGGCAGTCGCGTGCTGGTGGACACCTCCGGCGTCAGCGACGTACCGGTGAAAGGGTTTGGCGCGTCGGTGAAAACCAACCGGTTTGGTAAAGCGGTGATTGCCGATGTGAACAGCTACTACCGAAATCCGATCCGTATTGATGTCGATAAGCTTGCGGAAAACGCCGATGTGACGCGCTCTGTGTCTCAGGCCACGCTGACCGAGGGCGCGATTGGCTATCGCCAGTTCGATGTGATTGCCGGTGGAAAAGCGATGGCCTTTATTCGCAAAGCGGATGGCAGTTTCCCGCCGTTTGGCGCGTCCGTGGTGAATGACAAAAATCAGGAGACCGGGGTGGTCAATGATGAAGGTAGCGTCTGGCTGAGCGGCATCAGCCCGAACGGAAAAATGAGTGTGAAATGGGATGGCAAAACCCGCTGCGTCGTGCAGATGCCGCCTGTTCTGCCGCAGGTGCTGGATAACCTGCTTTTAACCTGTGCGCCGGAATGAATCGGCCTGACTAAGAGACGAGTTTACTGAAATGACTATTGTTCGATCTTCTGCAATCGCCATCACGGCGCTGATACTGGCTGGCCTGACGCAAAGCGCAACGGCGGCGGTCTCCCTGGATCGTACCCGCGTTATTTTTGACGGTGCGGCCAAATCGGTCAGCCTGCGTATTACTAACGAGAACAAAACCTTGCCTTATCTGGCGCAGGGATGGATTGAGGATCCTCAGGGTAAAAAGATCACCGATCCGCTGGTGCTGTTGCCCCCCGTACAACGTATTGAGCCCGGCGAGCAGAGCCAGCTGAAAGTGCAGTCGACGGCGTCTGTCCATCGATTGCCGCAGGATCGCGAATCGCTGTTCTATTTCAACCTGCGCGAGATCCCACCGAAGAGCAGCAAGCCGAACACGCTTCAACTGGCTTTACAGACGCGGATCAAACTGTTTTACCGCCCGGAAGCCATTGAAGTAAAACGCGCGGACTATGCGACACCGTTCCAGGAGCAGGTGACGCTGACGCGCGCTGGCGATAAGTATCGCGTCAATAACCCAACCCCTTATTACATTTCGCTGGTTAATGCGTCTTCGACGTTAACGGGGAAAGCGGCGGCGGGCTTTAAGCCGGTGATGGTCGAACCGAAAGGGCAGATTGATCTGGCGCCGTCGGCATCGGAACTGGGCGGTGCGCCGGTTCTGACCTATGTGAATGATTTCGGCGGCAGGGCAAAGCTGGTCTTTAGCTGCAACGGCGGCGCGTGCAAAGCGGTGCCTCAGGAAAAGAAAAAGTAAGCGGAAAGAGGAGGCTGGATGAAAACTGCAATCTTCACCGTCAGTGGCTTTCTGGCATGGATGATGGCCGCGGGCCTGGTTCATGCGCAGGAGCCGCAGCTGGTTGATGGCGAATATGGGCTGCTGCATGTACACGGTGCGCTCACTGAGAGCACTTGTCGCCTGGCGATGGCCTCGACCTGGCAGGAGGTTGATATGGGGACATTACCGACCGCGTCGCTGAAAAAGCCGGGGGATCAAGGTTCGCCTGTCCGCGTTGAAATACGACTGGAAGATTGCCTGCCATCGCCGAGTTCGCAGCGCGATGCGTGGAGCGGCAACCTGCTCTGGAGCCGCGATCAGCCTTCCGTCACCGTGACGTTTGTTGCGCCCTCAGAACCGATGAATCCCAGTCTGATTCGGGTTAATGGGACGCAAGGTATGGCATTACGGATGACGGACCGTTATCACCGTGACATTCGTTTAGGCGGTGAGGGCCAGCCGTTATTGCTGGAACCCGGCGACAATCAGCTTTTCTACTATATCGCGCCGGAACGCACGGCCTCGCCGCTCGTGGCGGGAGCCTGGCATGCGCTTATTCACTTCAGGCTTAACTATGACTAGATACTTTTTGGCTCTGCTGGCGGCAGCGTTGTTGATGCCATCCGCTCAGGCGGCGTTGACGGTGAATGTGACCGGTGTGCTGGTGGATGGCGTCTGTGAAATTAATAACGGCGAGACGATTAACGTCGACTTCGGCAGCAACCTGCAATCGCGCGAGATAAACGGGGAAAACTTTATGAAAAGTATTGATTACACCCTGTCGTGTGAAGAGCTCGTCTCGAACGATCTCGAAATGCAGTTTGAAGGCACCGCCACCTCCTTTAGCGACGATTATCTGGCAACGGACCGGGAAGGGCTGGGGATCAAAATCTACATGAACGGCGAGGCGATGCCGCTGAATACCTGGACGCCTTTTACCTGGCCGGAGATCCCGATATTACAGGCGGCCCCGGTAAAAATTGACGGTAGTGAGGTGGAAACGGGCGTCTTCTCCGCATCCGCCACGCTAAAAATTCAATACCAGTAAAGGAAGAACCCCATGAAACGACTGATTTATGCTGTGATTTTGCTGGGTGGGCTTTCTTTTAGTCATGTCTCTTCGGCGTCGATTTGGAGCTGGATTGATACATTGAGCACGTGTACTTCAACAGCGACTTATTGTTATGACTATACGTTTACTATTGCTGATTGGGATGAAAATGATACATCACCCAACCCCTGTTATGGGTTGAGCGCCTGCACCATTTTCATTGGCCACCGACATAATGCCGCTGGGACATCAGGCCCTCGTACAAATCGTTCCTGGGGAGCCGGTGCTTATCCGTTCCTGCTAACGGCAGAGACAATGGGTGATTTGGCGAAAGAGTTCAAAGCGGTATTTTCGCTACCTTATTCATCATCAACGCGACACAGTGGAAATACTGTTGCGACAGAAGAGTGTGTCGGGATTTTTTACGCTGCGGGGAAAAACCTGGGAAGTAATACCTCTGAAATAAACGATAATACATTTCAGGGCTACCCATTGATGGAAGGTAGTATCTGCGGCGTTGCCCCGGCACCCAGCGGTTCCTGCGATTTTGATCAGGATGTCCTGACGCTCGATCACGGCACGCTTTCTCGCCGTGAACTTGAAGGTCATGAAGTCAGCGAAAATGTCAGCATTAGCTGCACGACCGCGCAGACCTTAAAACTCTACATCTACTCCGCAAATGAAGTGGATTTGCGCGCCGATGGCAGCCTCTATTCTGAGCTCTATCTTAATGACAATGTACTGGGGACGACCGGTTTCACTCTTGATGTAAACAGCCAGACAGAGGTCAGCGTTAAGTCTCGTCTGCGTACCAATGGCACACCTGAAGCAGGAGAATTCTCAGGATCAACAATTATGTTGATTACTGTCGAGTAGGAAATTACTCAAATTTAATCATGAATAGCAAAATTTTAATTAGCCATGATCGTTTTCTGTATCATGCATTAGAAGAACTTATCCCCAATTTACAACATATGAGCGTTGATTGTATTGACGGGTTAGATATGGATGCCTTCTGGCAAGGGGATGAGTGTTATCTGTTAGTGGATAATCGCATGCCATTTAATTTCGTTGAAAAAGTTCGCGCACTTCTGCTTGATAAAAAAGTAAAGGTTGAGCTTATTGTTCTGGAGATGAAAGGTGCTATCTATTTCAGAAAAGGATATGAAAAATACAAGAAGATCGATATGCGTGGTGGCATCAGTGTATGTCAGGACGTTATCGCTGCGTGCCTGCATGGCGGCAATTTCTCCGAGATAAAGAACATCGCCTGGCAAAAGCGATTTATCAGGGGTATCGATCTTGAGTTAATGCGATTGATTCAGGCCGGGGAGAGCCTGGCGCTGATCGCAAAGCAGTTCAGAATGCCTGTTAAACGGGTCTATTTTCACCGTGAGCGTTTCTACCGTGACCTGGGATTCGAAAGTTACAACCAGGCGTGCATTTTTATTATCCATAATGGTTTGTTGAATTAATTTCAAAAGGATTTGATGTGATTAAGAGGCGAGAATGTCCAGGTTTTATTTTTTTCAAAGTGAACTGCGTCAGGCGCTGAGTGACAACGCTATTTATCCTTGTTATCAGCCGATAATCAACGCGGTGACCGGGGAACTCTATGGCCTGGAAGTTCTCACCCGCTGGCGGGGAAAGAGCGGCTATATTTACTCGCCTTCGAACTTCATCCCGGAGTTCGAAAGGGCGGGCCTGGCGCTGGAGTTTTCCCGCTACCTGATGGCCGTGGTCGGCCGGGATATCTCAAGGCTTGATGCCATGCTACCTGACGGGTTACATCTGGCATTGAACTTTAACGCCGCGTCTATTCAGGCATCCGGTTTTGTCGCGGAATATCTCGCTTTTCAGGCGGCTATTCCCGCGCAAAAGTATGCTTTTGTTATTGAAGTCACGGAGACGCAAAGCCTTAACCGTATTTCCCGTACGGTATTGCAGCTTCTGAAATTTGCGAATGCGAAGATCTTCCTCGATGATTTTGGCACCTCATATTCTAATCTCGACTATCTATTAATGCTGGATGTCGATGGCATTAAACTGGATCGCCGCTTCATTCAGGAGTATCAGGTTGAGCGGGCTGACGTGATTATTCGCCATACGCTGGCTCTCGCTTCGGCTTTAAACCTCAATGTTATTATCGAAGGAATAGAGGAACGAGCGCAATGTGAATATCTCTGCGCGAATGGCGGCCAACTTCAACAGGGATTCTTACATTCAGCTCCTCTCAATTATGATGAGCTTGAAATATACCTGAAAACAATAGGGTTAAATAAATAGCCTTATTATTTCTATGTGTAATTACGTTTTAATTATTTTTGTTATGCCTACACGCGTGATCTATAATATCCCAGCTGTGGTGAAATATTCCACAGCCAGATTGTGAGTTTGATGATACAGGTATATGAAATACATAATAAATAACTCGGTCGATTTTATTGTTGCCGAACGGAAATTGTACGGCAATGATAAGGAAGTGACCCTCTCTAACCCTGCCTGTAGGCTACTTCTGGTTCTCCTGGAAAATAATCAATTACAGGTAAGCCGTGAAGCATTGTTGACAAAAGTCTGGGAAGATTTTGGACTGGTTTCATCTGAAAGCAGTTTGAATAATAGCATTAGTAGCTTGCGGCGTGGGTTGAGTGACGTTGGGGTGGATAATGTCCTTGAAACTGTTCCCAAGAAAGGATTCATACTGCATCTTGATGACGTTAAACTTGAGAATCTTCCTGGTGATTATCTTACGCGTAATATTGAAAATGCATCATCGCTAAAACGCCCTGCATTAAAAACCTGGCATGATTTGTTATTGAGAGTTTTCCCGCTCGCGGCAATTGGATTATCCATTATTGCGATTCTCCTGTTTCTTTTGGTTTTCTTCAAAGAGAGAACCCACAGTTATCAACTGTACGAACATGTCAAAAAATGTAATGTCTATTTTTTTGGTGACGTGAATATAGAGAAAGTTGAACACTATTATTCCAGCAAACGAGGTGAAGAGGTGCTTTCGCAATGCGATACTCCTGCGATTATCTACTACGATGATAATAACAAGGGGCAGAGCGGAGGTGTTGCTGAAAGCATAGTTTCAATTTGCAAGTTGAATTCGGATGGACAGGTGAATGACTGTAAGAATTACGTCGATATTTATAGTGGTTAGTATCTTGATTACCATCATCGGGATGGCAATCAATGCAATTTTTCAGAGTTTCTCCGTGCCGGATGAGTTGAATTGCTCCGGGAATGTCGATATTCGTGTTATGCAATCCGGAAATGAGGCGTTAAGCGGCGATATTCAGATTACCGCGCACATCGTCCCTTTCGCTAAAAAAAGAAGTTATGTTTCCGAGTACGGTTATGTTGTCGCTGACGGTAAAAAATACATTATCGATCGCAATGTACGCCTGCTTTTTTCTGAAAGTAAAAAGAATGGTTTTTCTGAGGTTCATCGGGAAGGCACCGACAAAAATCCGGCAGACACCATGCCAGATGCTGTCGCTAAACTGCTGATTTCTTCCCAATCTATCTTCTTCTATAAGCTGGATAAGCTACAAAATGATATCTGGCGCTGGAGCGACCTGAGAAGAACCATCCTGATTTGTAAGGTTGTGGCTTGATAAACGGAGCGCTGTATAACGCAGAACCCGCCAATCAGGCGGGTTCAAGAAATTACAGTAAGCGCATTAGCTGGCGCTGATGGTAACGACCAAGCAGCAATACCGTGGTTAATGCCCCGAGCAAGGCGCAGAACATGTCCGACTGCGTATCCCACGGATCGCCCTGAGTCCCCAGGAAATCATCCGCGCCCTGGCCCATCGCCAGCGCCGCCCACCACTCGATCAATTCATAGGCTGCACTGATGGCCAAAGCGATACAGCAGACCAGAAAACCGACCATTTTACGCCCGCGCACATAGCCGCCGCGCAGTAAAATTTCTCGCGCCGCCAGTGCCGGAACCAGCCCCTGGAAAAAGTGGCCCAGTTTGTCGTAAGGATTGCGGCTCAGGTTAAACATCTCCTGCACGTCGAAGCCGATGGGCACTTTAGCGTAGGTGTACATGCCGCCGCCGATCAGAATAAGTGCGTGGAAAAAGATAAGCGTATAAAGGAGGGGGGTCAGTGAGTAGCGACGATGCGTGGCCAATAGCAGCGGCACAATGATAATCACCGGGGTGACCTCCATGAGCCAGGTCGTGCGGTCAGCGGTAAAGACGCCAGTGTAAATCAGGGCAAGCAACAGGATCAGCGCGCCGCCCTTGAGTGTCGATGAGAGTGCGGTTGATGTCATACTCGTCTTCTGTCTCAGTCAAAAAAGCACTATCGTCTGTTGGCGGTTAAAATTCAATGTTACCGGGTGTACGTTTTCGTCACTTCCTGCGCCATAGCCGTAAATGCCCTCACGGCGGCCGTCCTCCACGCGCCTTTACGTTGAATCAGCGCGGCGGTCCGTTCCAGCAACTGCGGCGTCAGTGAAACCGCGTTTAATCCCTCGTTTTGTGCGGCGATTGGTGATGGAAGCAGGGTGGCGAGCGTTGTGCGGCGTACCAGTTCCAGAATGGCATTGATAGAGTTTGCTTCTATGACTATCTGCGGATGCAGCTCTCTTTGGCGGCAATAGCGATCAATTTGCTCGCGGGTAGCAAATTCCTCACTCAATAAAATAAGTCGTTCATGATTTAGATGCGACAAGGCTACGCAATCCTTCTGAGCCAGAGGGTGGCTTTCGGACACCACCAACGCAAGGGATTCCTTCAGTAGCGGCAGTACGTCGATGTCTGCCGAATGAACATCATCAAATGCGATGCCGATGTCTAATTCATCGTTGAGCAGCAGCTCTTCCATCTTTTCCTGCGACATCTCCTGTAACGCAAGGGTGATGTCGGGATAGCGCGCGTAAAACGTCGCCATCAGCGGCCCGATAAGCCACGAAGTAAACGTGGGGGTAACGGCGACGCGTAGCGAGCCACGGCTCAAATCCTCAACATCATGAATTGCCCGCTTTCCCTCCTCCAGCGCCCTCAGCGCATTTTTCGCGTAACTCAACCAGGCTTCGCCAGCATCGGTGAGCTGAATATGGCGACCACTGCGATCGAACAGTTGCGCGCCGAGTGACTCCTCAAGCTGCCTGATTTGCTGAGAAAGCGCGGGCTGCGAAACGTGAAGTGCCGTGGCGGCACGGGTAAACCCGCGATGCTCAGCGACTGCCAGAAAATAGTGAATATGTCGTAACAGCATTATCTAACTCATAAGTTTTTACAATGGACTTGATTATAAATGAGTCTTTTACCTTATGAAACGTGGCGAGTAGCCTGTGTCCATTCCATAGTGAGGCAGAGGAACAATCGTGAAAGAGATTATTGATGGCTTTTTAAAGTTTCAGCGCAGCGTCTTTCCAGAACGCGCCGAGCTTTTCAGAACGCTGGCGAACCAGCAAAACCCACGCGCGCTTTTTATATCGTGTTCAGACAGCCGCCTGGTGCCGGAACTGGTGACGCAGCGTGAGCCTGGCGATCTGTTTGTCATCCGCAATGCGGGCAACATTGTTCCTTCTTATGGCCCTGAACCGGGAGGCGTCACCGCATCGGTGGAGTACGCCGTGTCGGTTTTGAAAGTAAATGACATTGTTATATGTGGTCACTCTGACTGCGGGGCCATGACGGCCATCGCCGGATGCCATTGCCTGGACAGTATGCCCGCCGTCAGCCACTGGCTGCGCTATGCCGATTCAGCTCGCGTGGTGAATGAATCACGCACGCATATTTCATTGCAGGCGAAAACCGCATCAATGGTGCGTGAAAACGTTATCGCACAGCTGGCCAATATTCAGACCCACCCGTCAGTACGCCTGGCGCTGGAAGAGGGGCGGATGGCATTACATGGCTGGGTTTACGACATCGAACGTGGCGATATTGCCGCTTACAACGGTGCCAGCGGGCAGTTTGTCTCGCTTGCCGAAAATCCAAATACCTGCGCGATGCCGCTTCGCAGCCTCACAGCAGCTTAATTTTTTCTCTCTATACAGGAGGTTCCATTATGATCCACGCACAAATTAACCGCGATATTCGCCTCTCTTTGGCTGACCAGATTCTGCTTATCAAAGCGAAAAAAGATCTGACCTTTGCGCAACTCACTGAGGGGACGGGCTTATCTGAAGCTTTTGTTACCGCGGCCTTGCTGGGGCAGCATGCACTGCCGGCTGATGCGGCGCGTCTGGTTGGTGAAAAGCTCTCACTGGATGAAGATGCGGTGCTGCTTCTGCAAACGATCCCACTGCGCGGCAGTATTGACGATCGCGTACCCACTGACCCGACCATTTATCGCTTCTATGAAATCCTGCAGGTGTATGGCTCTACGCTGAAGGTGCTGGTGCATGAGAAATTTGGCGACGGCATTATCAGCGCCATTAACTTTAAGCTGGATGTCAAAAAAGTGGCCGACCCGGAAGGCGGTGAACGCGCGGTGATTACGCTTGATGGCAAATATCTGCCGACAAAACCTTTCTAAACCCGAGTAAAGCCTGGCGCGTTACCCGCGCCGGGCATAAAGAACACTATGAATCAATTTCCTCGTACGGGCCTGATGCTCCTTGTGTTGGTGCTGATTGGCCTGAATATGCGTCCGCTCCTCACGTCTATTGGGCCTTTACTCCCGCAACTACGCGCGGCCAGCGGTATGAATTTCACCATGGCTTCTCTTCTTACCGCATTACCGATGATCGCGATGGGTGGACTGGCGCTGGCGGGCGGCTGGATCACTCGTCATATTCGCGAGCGTGATAGCGTGGCGGTTGGTCTGCTGATGATCATCATCGGTGCGCTAATGCGTGAAGTTGCGCCTCATAGCGTGGTACTACTGAGTAGTGCGCTGCTGGGGGGAATTGGCATTGGTGTCATTCAGGTTGTGATGCCAACGGTTATCAAGCGCCAGTTTCAACGCCGTATGCCGCAAGTCATGGGACTGTGGTCCGCGGCATTAATGGGCGGCGGTGGTTTGGGCGCGGCATTAACGCCGTGGATCGCCGATCGGAGTGAAATCTGGAATAGCTCACTGGCGTGGTGGGCGGTGCCTGCAATTATCGCCTTGATTGGCTGGTGGCCGCAGAGCCGACATTCCGCCGAGACAGGCCCACGAAACGCGCAGAATACAATTCGTATCATTCGCAATCCCCGCGCGTGGACTCTGGGGATCTATTTCGGCGTGATTAATGGCGGCTATGGCAGTCTGATAGCCTGGTTACCTCCTTACTATATGCAGCTGGGAAATAGCGCACAGTTTAGCGGCACGCTGCTGGCGTTGATGACCGTCGGGCAAACGGCTGGCGCGCTGCTATTGCCTATGCTGGCGCGGCATCAGGATCGGCGGCGATTGCTGCTGGCGTCGCTGGCCTTGCAAATGATAGGTTTCCTCGGCTTTATCCTCTGGCCTGCACATCTTTCCGTGTTTTGGGCGTTCGCGTGCGGAGTCGGGCTGGGTGGCGCTTTTCCGCTTTGCCTGGTGCTGGCGCTCGATCATGCCGGGCATCCGGTTATTTCCGGAAAGCTGGTGGCGTTTATGCAGGGGATCGGTTTTATCATCGCCGGACTGTCTCCCTATCTTTCTGGGATATTGCGTAGCCTGAGCGGGGATTTTGTCGTCGATTGGGTATTTCATGCGTGCTGTGTTGTCGGATTAATGCTGCTGACGCTGCGTTTTGCCCCATCACGCTATCCGCAGGAGTGGGCTGCAACAGAGTAGGGCTATGTCTGTTATTCAGCAAAATTCACTTCTTTGTGGATAACTCTGTGGTTAAGTGGGTATAAGGCGGGGTTTTGCTGTGGAATGCAGCAGTCAGTGAATCAGGTGCAAATTAGGGGTTGCAGGCTCGGCATAACTCCCTATAATGCGCTCC
>NZ_VTZO01000039.1:0-479 GCF_008369545.1 Pseudocitrobacter sp. 73
CACGGAACGCTGATACCAAAGTCCAGCAAAAAAGCATGCATCTGATTAGTTGTTTTCACCTTATCCTGAACCAGGGATTCACAGACACGATGGAGAGCTCGCATTGCATGCTGAGATGCGGTTCTGGGCTACACGAAACGCATAGATGGACGGGATGCTGCTTCACAGATAGCTTCAGCATCAACGAAGTCATTTTTGTTGCTTTTAACGAATGGGCGGACAAATTGCGGTGATATCAGCTTTGGAAAATGCCCTAACTCTGCCAGCTTGCGTGCCATAAAGTGAGAACCGCCACAGGCTTCCATCGCGATGGTTGTTGCCGGGCATGTCGCCAGAAATTCGATTAGCTTTGGTCGGGTGAATTTTTTACGGTAAACGGCCTTCCCACGATGATCCTGACAATGAATATGGAAAGAGTTCTTACCCAGATCGATACCAATAAGCGCAATGTTTTCCAAGATGGTTCTCCGAATGAAAGC